>CAYGBE010000214.1:0-130692 GCA_964348065.1 uncultured archaeon | reverse complement strand
TCATTCAGAAATATTATTAACTATTTTGAAAGGACCAAAAAAACTTGAAAAGATTATTGGAGCAAATCATGCTTGGGAAAATGAAGATTATACCGATTATAATCTCGAAGCTCAGAAACGAGCAATTAAATTAACAATAGAGTGGTTTGATAAATATTTGAAATAAATTACTCCCAAATACATCTTCTTGCTTTTCTAGCTTTATTTTCTAAATCTAAAAATAATTCAGAATATTTTTCATTAGGTTCGATTTCTTCGAATTTAGCCAAACCCAATCTTATCATCTCAGAATTTACGAACAAATCATCAACATAAACATATCTTAATAGTCTTCCATAATCATCTCTACTCTTAACATCCCTTTCCAATCTTATTTTTTTCCTGTAAATGAATTCTTTTAATTTATTTTTAGCTTCTTCATAACATTTTTCTCCAGTTTCAGGAGCATTAATTCCAATTAATCTGATAGTTTTTCCATCTTTAGTCTTAAAAGTATCACCATCAATAACACCAGAAACAATATAATCTTTATAATATTCAATATAATTTGAAATTAAGAAACCTATTACAAGAATTATGAAAAACACTATTGTTATTTTCTTCATGAAGATTATAGAAAATAATTCTAATTAATTTTATTTTACTACAGAAGGTTGTAATTACTCAATAAATATCCCAGGTTTTTCAGGTTCTGCAATCAAAGCTTTAGGATGATCGATTTTTTCAGCAGAAATAATTTCAATTTCACAATTTATTTCTTTTTCTAAAAATTCTTTAGCATCTGTTAGATATTTTAATTCTCGACCTTTCAAGAATTTTTCTTCTAATGGTTTTTTCTTAACTAATTTTTTATAGTAATCAGAAACTTCTTTCTCTTTTCCCTTATAATTTTTGATAATTTCTTTTAATTCAATTTCTTGTATAGCAGCATCAAATACTTCATGTTTCCAAGCAGGTGCAACAAACAAAGTTACTTTTTTTGGACTTTCAATTTTAGATAATCTTTTAACTTCATTAATATCTTTTAACAAATTCTTTATTAATTCTTCTCCAGATTCAATTCTCATATTAATTGCTTTTGTATCAACAGTTGACCATTCTTCTAATAAAATCGATTGTTTATTTCCAATTTTATTCCAAAGTTCTTCACAAACATGAGGAATAAATGGAGATAAAATTTTTAACCACCTTGAAACAATTTCAGGATTATAATTTTCAGTTCTTTTCTTATACCAATTTATTTCATTTATTATTGAAAAGAAAGCAGAGTTGATTGCTTTTTTAATTTCATTCTTTTCCATAGCACTTGTTACTTCTTGTATTGTTCTGTTTAGTCTTGATTCCATCCATTTGTCAATTACTTCTTTACTTTTTTTAGGTTTACTTTTTATAATCTCATTTATAACTTTAATAAAACCTTCTAAATGTTTTTTATAAACTGTGCATTCTTCATTTTTCCAATCAAAATCTTCCCATTGGTTTGATCCATGACTCATGTAAAGCCTTAATGTGTCAGCTCCGTACATTTTAATTGCATCATTCCAGAAAACAACATTACCTAAATGTTTTGAAAGTTTTTTTCCATAAGCAATCAAGTGCCAATTAACAAAAATTCCTTTTGGCCAATTCTTTTCAGGAAATATTGCAACATGATTAAATATGAATAAAGGAAAGTGAGCTGATTTGTGTTCCTTTCCACCAGTGTTTAAATCTAAAGGATACCAATATTCAAATTCTTTTCTTATTTGTTTCCAAATTTCTTTTTTAGGTTCACCTTCTCCTAGAAAAACATAATCAAAGAATTCGTCTGTTAAATCATCTAAATTAATTTTATTTGCATTAAAATATTTTGAAATAATATAAAATGACATATAAATTGTTGAGTCTGAAAGAGCTTCTATAATCCAACCATCTTCAAATGGGAATTCAGTTCCTAAACCTCTTTTTCTTACAGCAGGCCTTGCTTCTAACCAATCAATTATATCAGGAAGTTCTTTTTTATATTGAGAAGGATAAATATTCATTTTCTCTATACATTTTTTAGCTGAATCTTTCCATTTCAAATCTCCATAATCAATAAACCACTGTCCTTTAACAAGTTTTACAACAACTTCCGAACCGCATCTACAATGAATAGGCTTAACAGACAATTCATATATCATATCAGCATTTCCATTTTTCTTTAACCAATTTTCTATTTCTTTTTTTGCTCTAGGAACATTCATTCCCCCAAAATTAGGAATGGAAGCAATTATTTTACCTTGATTCCACTCGATTTTATACAATTCTTTTGTTGCATCTTCAACTTTGGGATCACTAGGATATTTTATATTGAATTTTTCTAGAATATCACTAGCTGGATCTTTGCCCAAACCTTTTACTTCAACAACTTGTACTGTTTCTAAATTAGGAGCAATTTTCTTAACATAAATATAATCAAATGGATCATGAGAAGGAACACTCATAACAACTCCAGTTGCTTCATCTGCATCAACAAACTCTCCAGCAAGAATTGGAATTTCTTTATTGTTTGCAGGATTTACAACTTTAGTATTTAACAAATCTTGTCCTGCAATTTCTTCTTCGATTTCAACATTTTTTTCAAGATGTTTTAATTTTTCAACAGTTTTTTCAGATATAATCCATTTTTCATTATCAACTTTGGCTCTTACATATCTTTCATTTGGATTAACCCAAATGTTTGTGACGCCAAAAACAGTTTCAGGCCTTAGCGTACCTGTGGGTACGACAACATCTCCGATTCTAAATTTAATTATAATATAATCTTTTATTTGTGCTCCTTTCCATTCTCTTATATCCATTTCTGCAGAATCCAAACTAACAGGATTGTTACAATCAGGGCACCAGGCCAGTCTATAATCTTTTTGAATAAGATAATTAGCATTTCTTAATTTCTTGAATTGCCATTGAATGAATTTGTTGTAATGTGGATCAATTGTGCAAACAGCTGTTCTAAAATCTAATGACAAACCAAATCTTTTAAATGATTTTATCATGAATTTTTCAAGATATTTATCTACATCCAAAGGATTTTTAAATTTAGAAGCGTCTTTGGGTTCAATTCCATATCTTTTTGCGTTACTCAAATCTTCTGCTACTTCTTTTAAAATAGTTTTACAATGAACACCAGTTGCATGAAATCCAATAGGAAAGAAAACATTAAAACCTCTCATTCTTTTATATCTTGCAATAACATCAGGAAGAACGTAAGATCTTGCATGACCAACATGTAGGGTTCCAGACACAGTTGGATAAGCAAAAACCATGAAAAATTTATTTTTCTCACTAGGTTCAGCTTCAAACATTTTTAATTCTTCCCATTTTTTCTGCCATTTATTTTCAATATCTTCGAATTTCATTATAATCCCAATTCATCTGATATTTCTTGTAGTGATTTTAATGATATTTCAAAAAACTTTTCCCTAGGAATATCTATTTTTTCACAATATAATATTTTTTCTCTATTACAATTTCTTGCAAAATCTTTTTGTTTAAATTTCTTTTTAATACTTTTTACTTTAACATCTGCCAATTTTTTTGAAGGAATAATCAATGCAGCTGCTATTATTAATCCAGATATTGCATCTGCTGCTATTAATGTGTGTTCCATTTTATTTTCAGGTTGAACGTTTGTATGCTCAAAATTATGAGATTTTATTGCTCTTATTATTTCTTCGCTTACTTTATCTTTTAGAATATCTTCAGCTAATAGTGCATGTTTTTCTGGATTATTTTCTGTTACTCCAAAATCAATATCATGTAATAAACCAACTAAATCCCACTTTTCTTTGTCTTCTCCTAGATATTCTGCACAACCTTTCATTATAGCTTCCACTGCAAGCATATGTTTTATCAGATTTTCTTTGTTTACATTTTCTTTTACTAATTCTAGGGCTTCTTCTCGATTCATAGCTATCAGTATTATATTTATAAATCATATTAATAAATAAAATCATTATGCCCTCGTAGCTCAGTTTGGATAGAGCGCCTGACTTCTAAGTCGGACTTAGAAGTTCTGAAACAAGATGAAGAAATCAGGAAGTCGCGGGTTCAAATCCCGTCGAGGGCACCTTTTTATAAGCTTTAGCTATTTTATTCTTTTTATGTTTAAAATAGATTACAATTTAAAAACTGAGCGTTTAGTTCGTACATCATATTTGTTCAAACATTTAGATAGTCTTCCACAATTAGAAAAAGCACCCGAACTATATTCAAATAATCAGAAGACTAAAGAAAAATTAGACCAAATTTTAGGAAAATTAGATCAAATAGAATTAGAACCAATTTTTGAAGATTCTGGTAAGTATGCTTTATATAGGAATAAAAGTCCTTATCAAATATTAAAAGATGCATTATCTGAAGCAGGATTTTCACCTAATAAAGAAGATACTTATGCCGTAGCATCTGGAGAAAGTTTTGTAGAAATTGAAAATTTCACAGGAGTTGAAAATATAAGTCTCAACGTTCTTGTTAAAAATGAACCACAACACAATGAGTTTGGCTTATTTAAAGGACATAAACCAACTGAATCTGTTGTAGAAATTATTGTATTAAATTAAAACTTTTTATTCTTGTCAAACAAATTATTTTCATATGGCTAGGGTTATATCTGTGATTTCAGGCAAAGGTGGAGTCGGAAAAACAACTACAGTTTCCAACTTAGGGGCAGCCTTGGTAAAAAAAGGTAAAAATGTTATTGTTATTGATGGAAATGTTACTACTCCAAATTTAAGTTTACACTTAGGAATACCATTTTATCCAATAACTTTACACGATGTTTTAAAAAGAAAAACTCCTATAGAGGCTGCAATTTATGAGCATTCAACTGGAATGAGAGTTGTTCCTGCTTCTTTGTCAGCCGAATCAGTAAAAGATACAAAAATAGAAAAATTAGAAGGTGCTTTGTTAAATCTCTTAGGAAGTGCTGATATAATAATAGTTGATTCTGCTGCAGGTTTGGGAAAAGAAGCATTAACTGCCATGAGATTGGCTGATGAATTGGTAGTGGTAACTAATCCTGATCTGCCTTCTGTTACAGATGCTCTAAAAACAATAAAACTAGCAGAAGAAAAAGGAACAAAAGTTTTGGGAGTTGTTATAAACAGGGTTAAAGGTAGAAAACATGAAATGCCCCTTTCTGAAATAAAATCAATGCTAGATGTGCCTATATTAACTGTGGTTCCAGAAGATTCATCAGTTCCTAAATCAATAAAAAAGAAAAGACCTGTTGTTCACCACAAACCAAGAAGCAGAGCATCCAGAGCATTTAGAAAACTAGCAGCTAAGATATTGGGCGAGCCTTTTACTGAAAAGAAAAGAAAGGAAAAAAGCTGGTTTGAAAGGCTAACTTTTTGGTTAAGATAATCAAAACAAAAACTTTAAAATTTCAAAAACCATAATATAGTATGCGCCCAAAACCTTCTGATAGTTCAGTAGAACATGAATTCTATAGTTCTTTCCCAAAAAATTACCAAATTGGAAAAACAAAATACATAATAATAACAGGAAGTGTAATGTCTGGTGTTGGCAAAGGAACCTTTTCTAGCTGTTTAGCTACTCTTTTAACTTGTCATGGGTTAAAAGTTTCTCCAATAAAATTTGATGGTTACTTGAATTATGATGCAGGAACATTAAACCCTTATAGACATGGTGAGGTGTTTGTTTTAGACGATGGAACAGAGTGTGATCTTGATTTAGGATCTTATGAAAGATTTCTAAACAGAGATTTAGCAAACGAAAACTATCTAACTGCTGGAAAAATCTTTAAAATAATAATAGACAAAGAAAGAGCTGGAAAATATCTTGGTAGGGATGTTCAGTTTATCCCACATGTTACTGGAGAAATTAAAAATTTCTTAAGAGATTTGGCTGTTAAAACTGATGCAGACGTAGTTTTGGTGGAAGTAGGAGGAACTGTTGGTGATTTGGAAAATTCTTATTTTATAGAAGCCACCAGAGAGTTGAGATATGAAGAAGGTAAAGACAATGTGTGTTTTATTAATGTAACCTATATTATTAAACCAAAATCTTTAGGAGAATTTAAAAGCAAACCTGCTCAACTTGGCATAAGAAAGCTTAAGGAACTGGGCATACAACCAGATATAATAATATGCAGATCAGAAGCTCCTATTGGAAAAAATGTAATGGAAAAAATAAGCATTTATTCAGATGTTCCTGTAAAAAGAATACACAATTTATATGACATATCAAATGTTTATGAAATCCCCCTTTCACTAAGAGAAAAAGGTTTAGATAAATCTGTTTTTGAAATTTTAAATATAAAATCAAAAAACGTTAAAACTGAAATAAACTTTTCAGATTGGGAAGATTATGTAGACAAAATAAGAAACAGAGAAAAGGAAATTACAATTGGTATAGTTGGTAAATATACATTTGTTCATGATTCTTACATAAGTATTTTAAAAGCACTGGAGCATGCAGGACCTTATTTAGGAACAAAAGTAAAAATAAAGTGGATAGAATCTTCTGATTTTGATTCTGAAAAAAACATTAGAGACATATTAAAAGATATAGATGGTTTAATTGTTCCTGGTGGTTTTGGAAAAAGAGGAATTGAAGGTAAAATAAAAGCTATACAATATGCTAGAGAAAATAAAATTCCTTTTCTAGGTTTGTGTTTGGGGATGCAACTAGCAGTAATAGAGTTTGCAAGAAATGTTTGTGGTTTAGATAAAGCAAATTCAACAGAGTTTGATGCTAATACATCTTTTCCAGTAATAGATTTTATTCCAGAACAAGTTAAATTAATCAGGAAATCAAAATATGGAGCAACAATGAGATTGGGAGCCTATCCTGCTATACTAAAAGATGACAGTTTAATAAAAAACCTTTATAATAAAAATAAAATTTCTGAAAGACATAGGCACAGATATGAAGTTAATCCCAAATTTATTGAAATTCTAGAAAAAAGTGGTCTAATATTTTCTGGAAGATCACCAGATGGAGTTTTGATGGAGTTCATGGAAATAAAAAATCATCCTTGTTTTATTGCAACACAATCTCATCCTGAATTTAAATCAAGACCTTTAAAAGCTTCACCAATGTTTTTTAAATTAGTTAAAGCCGCACTACAAAAAAATAGTTAAAGTAAAATTTATATGTAATCAATTTTCATTCCAAAACCCATTACAGGCTTTTCTAATTTCCAATTTTCTAAAATTTGTGGGTGAATTTCTCCAAAAATTCCCACTTCATTCCCATTAACTAATATTTCTCCACATCTAGCTTCCATAAAACTTGGATGGTCGTATTCTTTGATTTCATATTTATAGTCTAAGGATTTTAAAACAGCTTCTACAATAGATTTCATTTCTGTTAGGTTAGCATTGTCATAAGAAAAAACTACAGCCAGTTTTCTGATTTGTTTAGTTTTAGTTTCTTGATTTTCATCTATACAAACACAATCTCCAATTTCGAAAATTTTCTGGGGATATTCTCTATGTTTGTTTGAAGCTAAAATTTTCATCATGTTTGGCAACAACCAACTTCTACATATGTTATATTCAATAGATGCTGGGTTTAAAATTTCTACACATTCGCCTTCTACATTCATTTTATCAAAATTGTTTTCTTTATTCGTTAAAACAAAACTTAAAACTTCCTGAAATCCCAAACCAATCATTAATTCTCTTATTTTTCTGGAGAATTTTTCTAATTCAGACTGATGTCCGATTGTTGCAACTTTTGGTAAAATAGGTTTTATATTATTATAACCATAACCAACAGCAACATCTTCTATAATATCAATTTTGTGAAGAATATCAGAACGATAAGCAGGTACACCAAGCATTAATTTTCCACCTTTCATTCTTTTAACATAATATCTCATTTTTTCTAAAGATTCTGCTATCTCATTTTCACTTAATCCTATTCCAAGTATACTGTCTATCTCATCTACATTCATACTTATTTCATTAGGTTTTAATTGTGGAGTCATTTTATTGCTAACCTTTAAACTAAATATTTTTCCACATCTTTCAACAATGTTACAGCACAAAATGTTTAATACTTGTTCTACAGTTTTTTCATCAGTTCCAGTAACATCAATGAAAAGATTTCTTGTATTTTCAGTAACTTTTGTTCTTTCAGAGTTTATAATTGGTGGAAAACTTATGACACCTTGTTTATCATAAATAAGAGGATACGTTTCTTTAACTAAATGAGCATAATCTACACCCTTTGGATGTTTTTCTAATATTTCTTTTATGTTCATTTCTTCTGTTTTTCCCAATGGAACAAATTTTTCATCAATAACATCTTTGTAAACTAAAGGAGGAACTATTTTGTCAAAATCATGAACACCAATTGCAACTTTTCTTCTGTTTCTTCCTATGGTCATATGCAATTTTTCCTGAACTTGCATCAAACTTTTTACCAAATAATCTGAAAGAACAACATCTTTTATTATTCCGCATGCTATACAAGGTCTAACTTCAGCTTTTTGTTTCTTTAATACAATACCAGAATCAGCAACATTATATTCTTTAACACCAGTTTCAATTCCTAGAGTTCCTTTCATTTCTCTTGCTATTCCTTCAACAGAAAACATGTCAGGTCTGTCAGGATTTAATTCACACTCAATTTTATTTTCATTAATCTTTGCTTCAATTTTTATTGAAAACAATGTATCTTCTATTTCTTTGTCTGTTAATTGCTTTCCTATTAGTTCAAGCAAATCCTTTTTTTCAATTTCTATTACAACCATTCATCTCACCAAAGGAGTTTTCCTTAACCATTCTAAATCTTCTGAAAATAACATTCTAATATCATTTATACCAAGTTTAGCCATAGCCAATCTACCAATACCAATACCCCAGGCTAAAACCTGAGATTTATCCACACCTAAGGGCTTTAATACTTCTGGTCTTAATAATCCAGCAGGTAAGACTTCCATCCATCCGAGAGTGGGATGTTTAACATATCCTTCTACGCTTGGTTCAGTATAAGGGAAGAAACTTGGTTTGAATTTGATTTCTTTCATTCCAATTGCTTCTGCAATTTCTTTCAAAAATCCTAATAAATGTCTGAACGTTAATTTTTCACCAATAACAATACCTTCACATTGATTAAATTCCATAAGATGTTTTGCATCAATAACGTCTGGTCTAAAATTTCTATTTATTGTAAAATATTTTCCAGGTTTATCTTTATTTTTAAATAATGTTCTTGCAGACACAGCTGTTGTATGAGATCTTAAAACTAATTTTGTTGCGTCTTCTTTGTTCCAAGTACCTCCCCAACCAGAACTTTCAGTTATCCATCCTCCTTCATGTGTGGCTTTAACTTTTGCTATTAGATTTTCATCAGGTAATTTTCCTTTGCTAGGATTTTTCATGTAAAATAAATCATGAAGACTTTTTGCAGGGTGATCCTGTGGAATAAATAAAGCATCACAATTCCAAAAAGAAGTTTCAACAAATGGACCTCCCATTTCTTGAAAGCCCATTCCTATTAATCTTTCTTTTAAATCTTCTAGAAATTGAACATAAGGTTGTTTTTTTCCAGGATAAATTTTGGGAGCAGGAGCACTAACATCATATTTTCTAAATGTTTTGTTTTTCCATTCACCAGATTTTATTAAATCAGGTGTTAATTCTGCTATTTCTCCTTTTATTTCTCCTTTTTTCTTTTCCCCACCAAATACTCTCTTCCAAAAAGATTTCTTTTTCTTTTTAACTTCTTTTATCTCTTCAATTAAATTTCTGCTTAAAAGAACTTTTATCAATTCTTCTTTTGTTTCACCTTTTTTATCAATTTCTTCTAAAGCATTTTCTGTTTCATTTTTTTCTTCTATTGCTTTTTTTCCATTTTCAGTTATTTTAACAGTATTATTTTCAATTGTAACCCAATTGTTTTTCTTTGCCCAACCTATTGCTATTTGTGATTTAGGAAACTTAGAAATTTCTTCTAAAGTTTTTTCATTTTCTATTGTTTTAATTAATTGTTTTTCTGGTAATCCATTTTTTAGATAATCTTTTCCTTCGTCTGTCAACTTATACATTTTAATCAACTAACAAAAACTTGTCTATAACTTCTTTGGCTTTCTCTCTTTTTTTCTGATGCTCTGCTAAAAACTTTTTAATTCTTTTGGCAAGTTCTTTTTTACAATCACCGCATAAAACCTTACCCCTTTTGCACTTTTCATATCTTTTTTTCAATTCTTCATCATTTTTCTCAAATAAGAAATAATAATACTGATAAACAGGACAAATTTCAGGTTCACCTCCTAGTTTTCTTTGCTCTTCTACTGTATCTCTTCCACCTGTAAAGGCATTCATAACTTTTCTTTCAATATCTTTTGGAGTATCAATGGTGAATATTGCTGTGTCTGGTTCACTTGCTGACATTTTTCCTCCTTTTCCTAGGCCAGGAAGGAATTTACATTGAATAGAAGCTGGCTTATAGTATCCTAATTTTGGTAGAACATCTCTTGCAACCCTAAAATGTGGGTCTTGGTCAATTGCATGAGGAATCAAGCAAGGTATTTTCTTTCCCCGTTTTACAGATTCTATAAATGCAGGAACAGATTGCATGCTTGTGAAGAATATTGAACCAACATTTGTATCATTAGTAAAACCGAAAACAGCCTTTGCTGTTGAAAAAGTTAGTTTTTTGGCAACTCTTAAGGCTTGTCTATACATAGTTTTTGCATATTTTAAGTTTGAAATTATCTTGGTTTTTTCAGGATTCATATCAAGTGCTATTAAATCTAAAGTATTTTCGTATGTAAATTTGTCAACATCTTCTAGATTAAGATCGTCCTTAAACAAGAATTTTTCATCGTCTGTTAATTGAATCAAATATTTAACATCAAAAGCATCTTGCAATTGTTTTGCAAATAAAAATGTTATTAAATGACCTAGATGGGTATGTCCAGAAGGACCTCTACCATTATATAAATAAAATTTATTGCCTTTTTCAAATTCTTTAAAAATAAATTCTAGATCTCTGTGTGCAAAAAATATTTTTCTTCTTAAGAATAGATTATTGCCTACATGTTTGCCTAATTTCTTGTATAGTTTTTCATCTATCAAACTCAATCCAAAGTCCTTTATTAATTTATCATAATCTATTTCGCCTTTAACCTCCCATGGAGTTACAATCATTTTTTCATCTTTCATATACCCACCTTAACTAATAGATAACTTTCTCTGGTCTTATTTTTAACCTTCTTAGAACTAGCAAAATCTACTAAACAAATTGGAGTAGATCCCATTCCATGTAATCGCCTAAATACTATTAATGTCAAAGATTTATAAAACTGAGCTTTACTAAATAAAACTTCCTATATCTTTTGGCATATCTTCAAGTTTCTTTAATGCTTTTTCCACATCTTTAACTTCTATTTTCTCAGAACCTCTATTTTCAGCATTTTCTCCTGCAATTTTCATTAAAAACAAACCAACTCTCACATCTTTAGAAGCAAAGGTCTTTTTTACAATCAATTCAAATGCGTCGTAATCCCAAGCATTTGGAATAAAGGCATGCTTTCTCCTTTCATATAAAATTCCTCTTGTTTCTTCAAAATTGTACGGTTTAAATTCTACTCTGTCTAGCAATAATCTTGATATCAATCTTCTATCTAATTTAGCTACCCATTCACTTACATTAGTAATAAGGAAAACTGTTTTATGAGAAACGTCTTCTAGTATTCTGTAAAGAAAATCAAAATCCTTAACTTTATCAATTTCATCAAAAGCAAAAGCAACGCCAGCATATTTGTTAAATCTTAATAAAATCCTATCAAATAACTCATCAGAAGATATTTTTTCCATAGTTCTTATGCCCATTAATTTAGCCATTTCATTTATTATTTTAGAGCTTGTATCCCTTTTCCAACAATTTATGTAAATAGGCATTATATTATCAGTATTTTCCATCAACTTTCTAAGAACAAATCTAGTGCAAGCAGTTTTGCCTATTCCTGGAGTTCCTGCTATTAATAAATTTGTCCCAGCTCTTCTCTTAAACAAAGGCTTTATACATTCTGCCAAATATTTGTGTTGTTCTTCCCTATAAGGCAAAAGTCTAGGAATATAAGCCTGTTCCAAGGCTACAGTGTTTATAAAAATAGAATCACTCATATAAAATATTTCATACAGATTTTATTTATATTTGAACTAACAAAGGGTTATTATGGAAAAGAATAAAAATGCTAAAAGTTTCATTGATTTAGCTAAAAGAAGGGGTTTTTTTTGGCAGTCTTCTGAGATTTATGGTGGTACAAGCGGGATGTTTGATTATGGACCCCTAGGTTTGTTATTAAAAAGAAAGCTAATTGAGAGGTGGAGAAACTTTTTTGTAAAACCAGATAATATTTTTGAAATTGAAACAAGCATAATTCAACCTGAAAAAGTTTTTGAAGCTTCTGGTCATTTAAAAAGCTTTATAGATCCTGTTACTCAGTGTAAAAAATGTAATAGCATTTTTAGGGCCGATAACCTGATCGAAGAAACAACTAAAGAATTTGTTGAAGGTAAAAAAACCGAAGAGTTGACCAAAATAATCGAAGAAAAAAACATAGAGTGCCCTAAATGCAAAGGAGATTTATCAAAAGTAAAAATATTCAATCTAATGCTCAAAACCTTTCTCTCGCCAACAGAAAATGAGATAGCATATTTAAGACCTGAAACAGCCCAAGGTATTTTTACTAACTTTAAAAGAATATTAGTTGCAACCCGAGCAAAACTACCTTTTGGAGTTGCGCAAGTTGGTTCTTCTTTTAGAAATGAAATATCTCCAAGACAGTTTTTATTTAGATTAAGAGCCTTTAATCAAATGGAAATTGAATGGTTTGTAGACCCTAAAGAAATAGATAAACATCCAAAATTTGAAAAAATAAAAGATGTTAAATTAAGAATTTTAACAAGAGAAGCCCAAAAAACGAATTCAAAAGAAATAGTTTTAACAGCAAAAGAAGCTGTTAAAAATGGAATAGTTCCCAATCAGAGTTTAGCTTATTTTTTGGCCAAAGAGACTATATTCTTTCAATTATTAGGATTACCACCTGAAGCAATTAGGTTTAGACACATGTTACCTGAAGAAACACCACATTATTCAAAAGGAAATTTTGATTTAGAAATAAAATTTGATTTTGGATGGAAAGAAACAGTTGGTAATGCTTACAGAACAGATCATGATTTAAAAAATCATATGAAAATGTCTGGTGTTGACCTATCAGTAGCATTAGATGATGGAACTAAAGTTGTGCCACATGTTGTTGAGCCTTCTTTTGGAATTGAAAGACCAATTTACGGTATTTTGCTTTATTGTTATAGAGATGGTAAAGATAGGGGTTGGGAATGGTTTGCATTTCCTCCAGCCATAGCTCCTTATTCTGTTGGAGTCTTTCCTTTAGTTAATAAAGATGGTTTGCAAGAAAAAGCTAAGAAAATTTTTGAGTTATTAAATAAATATTTTGATGTTTTTTATGATGATAAAGGTTCTATAGGAAGAAGATATGCAAGAGCAGATGAAGCTGGAATACCTTTTGGTATAACAATTGATTATGATACTATGGAAAATAATACTGTTACATTGAGATACAGAGACACTACAAAACAAGATAGAGCAAAAATTGAAGATTTGGTTAAAATTATTTATAAAAATATATTTTCTTAGGTGTTCACTACTTCAACAGGCAGTTAAATGAAATATAATTGGTATGCATTTAAACTTGTTATAATTTGTGTAATAGTTTTTATTTTACAACTTACTTTTCCTTGGATAACAGAAGAATTTTTAATTTCTTCAAATTTTTTATTTAAACCATGGACAATTATAACTTATATTTTTCTTCACGGAGATTTTATGCATATATTTTATAATATGTTTGCCTTAGCTTTGTTTGGCTCTGTTTTAGAAAAAATAATAGGTGGAAAGAAATTTTTGCTCGTTTTCTTTATTTCAGGAATAATAGGCGGAATAGGAAGTTTTATATTTTATAATGCCTCACTAGGAGCTTCTGGAGCAATTTATGGAATTTTTGGAACATTAGCTGTGCTAAGACCTAGAATGACTGTTTACATGGGTTTAGGAGTTCCAATGCCACTAGTAGTTGCTGTATCTCTATGGGCTATTTTTGATCTTTTAGGTTTTTTTGTACCAATTAGCAATATTGCATACGCAGCTCATTTGTTTGGCTTAGCTTTTGGTGTAATATACGGTCTTTATTTGAGAAAAAAATACGGAGAAACTAGAATAAAGAAAAAACCTAAAGCAAATATTAGTGAAAGAGAATTCAGAAAATGGGAAGATGAGTGGTTGTGATTACCTAACCCTGATTTTTAATCTTTTTCTACAATTTTTACATAATTTTAAGTTAACGCCCTTCCATTTGACATTAGTTAATCTACCAACTTGCTTAACTGTTTTCTTGCAACGATCACAGTAGGTTTGGATTTAACTCACCAATAACATATTATCTTGTTAGTTTTTTAAATCTTAATCTTTCTCTTATTCTATCTTTTCCCACTTGTTTTTCTTTAAATATTATACGTTGTAACTTTTCTAATGCCCTATCAGCAGCAGTTCTTAAGTCCCAAGCATGGGCTTTGCTTACAAAAGTTCCAGTATTGGTTAAAAGCCTAGTTCTTATCGAATATTTTACTTTTCCTGTTTTATCATATCTTTTTATATGTAAGAAGAAATGTTGTGGTTTATAAATTTTAGATACTTTTTGTATAGTGTCTCTAATCATTCTGTCTACTGTTGCAACTATGAATTCGTCTTCATCTACCAGGCCAACAATATCATAATAAATGCCTTTTTGTTCTAAACCAGAAACATAAAATTCTAATAAATCTTTTGCTGCTATTACACCAACTGGAAATTTATTTTGTTCCACAATAACTCCGTCTTTCTTATGTTTGCCCATCAAATTTACAATTTCATTTAAGGTTGCAGTTCTTTCAACAACTAATGGAGAACTATTTAAAATAGTTGAAACAGGTATTTTCATTAATGTTTCTTTTTCAGCAGCCATAGAGTAAAAATCTATTCTATCTTTAGGCTTAACAGCCTTTAGCAAATCAAAAATTGTCACAATCCCACATAATTTTTTATTTTCATCAATAACAGGAAGTCTGGATATGTTTTTTTCTCGCATTAGGACTCTTGCCCTTCCTATATCATCATCAATAGTTATTAGTTCTGGAATAGACATTATACTTTCTGCTGTTGTTTGCCTGAATTCTTTCATTTTTGAAGCCGCTTTAATTATATCAAGCATAGAAACTATTCCAACTACCTTTTTATTTTCAATAACAGGTAATGCTCTTAAGCCTGTTTTTATCATTAGTTTTGCAGCTTCATTTATTTTGCCTTGAGGAGAAAGTGTTGGTGGTGGAAATTTCATAAGTGAGCTAACTTTTGTTTTTTCAGGACTTCTAATTCCTTTTTTTGCCAAATCTTTAGAATAAATAATACCCTTTAGTTTTTTTCTTTCACATACTAAAATTTGTCTAAAATGGTATTTTTCAATTAAAGAAATCAATTTTGTTAGATTTGCTTCAGGATTTATAGAAATAAATTTTTTTGTCATTATGTCTTTTATAAACATTTTAAAACCTCCTATAGGCTCATGTAAGTAACACTATAGTATGTTACATCCCCTTCATTATCAACAACAGCCCAAAGCATGTTTGATCTAATATTATGTGCCAATCTAACTGCTCTTGATAATTCTTGGAAGGAGCAAGTGTAGTCCTCGGAAATACAAAAAACTATCCATTTTGTGTGTTCATGTGGTGCTTTTGGACCCTTTTTAATTGGTTTTACTCCCCTTTCATAAACTCTAAAATCACAACCAAACTTAAAACCAGTTCTTACTGGTAATCCCCTTTCTCTTAGGTTTTTGTAAACAGTATATCTTATGTGAAATCTTTTGTCTATTTTTTTAGCATGTTTAAAGAGTTTCTTGAAAGTTATTTTTTTCTTGTCTTCTTTTATTTCAATTCTCTTTCTTTCTAGTAATAGGGCAGCCTCAACTAAAGCCAATTCTAATCTATCTTCTAATAACTCTCCAAACCATCCACTTCCAAATATATCTTTAGCATCTTTCTTGTCCCAAATTATTACTTTGTCCTCTTGAAGTTCAGCCTTTATCATATAATCACTATATATTTACTCTATTTAAAAATTAAATCTTTTTAACTATCCCTATATCTCCATCAATTTCTAATTGATCTCCTGTTTTAAAAATCTTAGTTGCAAATTTGGTGCCAGTTATACAAGGGATGCCATGCTCTCTTGCTATGATAGAAGCATGACAAAGTGTCCCACCTTCATCTGTCACAATTGCTTTTGCCCTAGAAATAAAAATTGTAAACTTAGGAGATGTCATTTTTGTTACTAAAATTTCATTATTTTTTAAAGATGATGCATCATCTGGATCCAGAATAACTCTTGCAAAACCTTTAACATTTCCTTTATAGGCAACATTTCCTCTAACTTCATTGTTATTAATAAGAGCCATTTCTTCTCTCAGATAACTGTATTTTTTTAATAAAATATCACAAAAGTTGGCAGCATCTCTATTATTTTTTTCAATAAAAACTTTTTTACGACCATCTATTTCCCCAACTAATCTTCTAGCCTTTTCTATATTACCTTTTTTGATAGCATGATTAATTACGTGGTCAAAATATTTTATATTAGCTAAGTGTTTTATTACTCTTATTTTATTGCCATTTGGAAGATTATGGATAATTGTTTCTTTTATAAGTTTTGCTGTATCATTTTCATTCATCGGAACTATATCAAATTCAAATCCTGTTAATTTAATGAATTCATGATAATCATCTAGTTCTTTAGAATCTTTTGGAGGCATGGCTTCAACAAGCTCATCAATTTTCCAAGATAACTTGTTTTTATTTACATTTATATTTAAATGACCTTTTCTGATTCTTATAGGATAACCTAGTAAAACATACGCATATCTACCTGCTAAAAAGAAATCATTAGTACCAATTCCCCATTTTCTAAATAATTTTACTAGTTCTTCTAGAACTTTTTCTATTTTTTCCATTTTTTTACCTTAAATTCACTCTATCTAAGAGATTTTTTATTATCTTATAATTTTCTTCTGCTTCTTCTCTACATACGTCTAATGTCACAAGATTATGTTTTTCTTCAACTTTTCTATTTAAAAATTTTATTATTTCTTTAAGACTCATTCCCTTGTTAGATCCCTCATAAATTTCTCCAATAAAGCGTTTTAAGTCTAGAAATCTAAAATTATCTGCATTTTTTACAATTTCACTTTCTATACAAATATGTTTTATTTCCCCATGATGAGCTTCTATAGAATTAATTATTTTTTTCTTATCTTCTTTTGATAAATCAAATCTTTCTAAAAAGTTCTTAGCGTTTTCTATACTAATTTTAACATGTTCCTTCATATTTCCCCTTTTACGAGCTTCACCAAGTCCATTGTCCATTAAATAACAACTCACAGTTACGATTCTTTCATCGGCTCCTAATTTTTTCGCCATTTCCAAACCTTTTTTAACAGCTACTTCTGTGCCTTCAAAAGACGGTATTCCGTATTTTTCACTAAATTCTATAGCTAATTTTCTAGATTCTTCTTTAATATCCAAATTTTCACCCTAAACTTATTCCCTTAGCCATTAATTTAACCTTACAATTTTCACAAAATCTCTTAGTTTTCTTATCAACATCATAAACAGAAGGTGAAAAACTCATAACACAATTTATATTAATACAATGGTCTAAACCCAAGTAATGTCCTATTTCATGTATAACTTCTTTAGCAACTCTTTCTTCTAAAAGACTTCTGTTGGATCTTTCATCATAGAACTCAGGTCTTAGTCTAGCCAAAGAAACAATAGCACAACTTTTTGTAGGATCTTCTAATCCAAAAACAAAATTTAATCCCCCATAATACAAATCTACATCTGTTATCATTAAACTAGGAATACTTTTGTCAATGAATTTTACTTCTGATGCTTTAGAAAGAGAACCCATAACTATTTCAGCATTATATTGTTTTCTCCAACGGTTGAAAGCGTTTTGTGGAACTTCTAATTTAGGCATTATCCTACATTTTATGTTTAAATTCTCTAATTCGCTTTTAACTATTTCAACAATTCTCCCAGGTAAAGTACCTACGGGAACTATCCTAAGAAACATGATTAAATTTAGGTTTTAAAGGTTAAAAAAATGATTATTTTTTCCATTTTCTTCTTTTAGATAATAAACAATATTTGTGAGCTTCCAGTCTTTCAAATTCTTCTATTGCAGTTAAAACTACAGCTTTGTTCATATCTAGAACTTTTCTGTCATCTAATCTGCTCAGAAGTCTGAAATATCTTCTTTGCATCCACTCTTCTACTCCTAGCATGTCTAAAGCCTTATGAACTTTTCTTTCAAGTCCTATACAACTATATCTTTTATCATTCCGTATTTCTGGAGGTACCCATACAGACTTCTCTAAATATAAAATTGTGTTTCTTACTCTTGATCTTAAAAAACTCTCACTTGGACCCGAAATTCTTCCCATTCCAATAATAATTCACAATATTACACTTTTATTCTTTTGTAGTGTTAATTGATAGAAACAGTAAGAAAGAATTATATTATATGGGAAGGGTGGGATTTGAACCCACGACAGCACGGTCTTCAGCCGTGCGCTCTCCCAGGCTGAGCTACCTTCCCATACAAATTGATAAATGATTATTCTATATAAATCTTTTTAAATATTCTAAGAAACGTTGTAAATAACTTAGAATTAGTTATTAAATAATAAGAAAAAAAGGGAAAATTACAAAAATATAAAAAGACCATCATCGTTGTCTCAGGTCACTGTCCCAAAACTATCTTCTTCTTCTTCTTCTTTTTCTTGTTGCTTTCTTTTTTGTCTTTTTCTTTGCTCTTCTTCTTCTTGCAGCCATTTTTTTACACCTCATTTAATTAAAATTACGAACAATTTTTATTATTATTCGTAATTAAATTTAATATTTAATGATATTTAAACTTTTCTTTTTTTTGCAATTTTTTAGAAAAAACAATTTTTTAATAAAATTAAATAAAAAATTCTATTAAATTATCATTTTCTTTTATTATTTTACAATTCTTTTTTTTCTATTCATTTTATTACATAAATTATATTTTTTGATTCTTTTTGTGTTCAAACTTCTTTTACAACGCTTAGATAACTAATTTTTACATCATTGTTTGTGAATTTAGTGGAAACACAGAACATTTTCTTATATCATTTGCCCCTAAAATAAATTGTGTAACTCTGTTTAATCCAATTCCACAACCAGAATGTAATTTTATTCCATTTGTTTTTACACAATCTAAATACCACTGAAAATCTTTTACTCCCCCGCCCCTTTCAATTAACTTTTTCATCATTTCTGACGCTTCTAATCTTTCTTTAAGCTTATCATGTCTATGTTCTCTTTCTGCTGCTCCGACTGCTTCCCCACTTATGGGCAAAATTAAGTCTGTGCTATTAACAATTTCAGATCTGAAATCGTTTTCTCTCATGTTAAAGAACTTTATTGGTTTAGGAAAGTGTGTTATAAACAAAGGTTGGTTTCCATTCATTTCTACTAACATCTTTTCATGCTTGCTTTTTAGATCACTACCCCATTTTAGTCCAACTTTTTTTATTGCTTCATCATATGTCATTCTTCCGAATGGTGCTTTTATCTTCTTTAATCTCTCTGTATTAACTCCTATTTTTTTAAGATGTTTTTCTTCCTTTAAAACCTCTTCTACCATACTACAGATTGTACCTTCTATATATCTCAAAAGTTCTTCAAAATTCCCCTCAAATTCCATTTCTATTAGTGGGAACTCTGTTAAATGTCTTTCATCTGCATCTGGTTCTGCTCTAAAACTTGGTCCAACACACCAAACTTTCTTTAATTGTGGTATCATTGCTTCAAGATATAATTGTTGTGTTTGACTAAGGTATCCTTGAATTCCAAAATATTCTAAACCAAATAAAGTGTCTATGTTTTCGCATGCTCCTGTTGCTTTAGTTATATGAGGTGCATTTACTTCTATAAATTCATTTTTTATGAAATAATCTCTTGCTCCTTTTAATAAAGCTGCTTCAACTCTTGCAACAATTGCTAATTCTTCTGTGTTTGTTAACTTATGTCTCTCCCCGGTTTCTACTAACTTTTCTAACATGTTTATTCCTCCTTGGGAGAGAAGAAGAACCCTTCAAAACTACGTTTTAGTAATTTTTAAAACTTCTTTCAATATACTACAGAATATAAATTTTTTTATTGTCAAAAAACCATATTATCTTAGTATTCTTTTTCTAATCTAACCACTCATTTTTCTTAATTTTTTCAGGAATATATTTTTCAGATATAAATGAAATACCTTTAGAAGATAAAGCTGCTAATTCAACTTTGCCTTTTAATTCTTTCATTTTGTTAAAGAACTTTTGCCACTCTTTCTTATCTTTAAACCATTCATATTTTGTTAAATCATTTAATCTTTTTATATCAACGTCTTTAAACTTTATTAAATGTCTTTTTAATCCAAATTCTTCTATATCGTAAGGAGTTAAACCTAAAAATCTTGCATCAGGAATTGCTAATCTTTCACTTATATGAGCTAAAGAAATACTTCCGAATTTTAATACAGAATAAATATATATCCCCCAAGGATCCAAATCAACTAAAACATAAACAGGAAGGTTATGTTCATTATGTAATCTTTGTAATAATCTTCTTACACCTCTTGTTGCTTGACCTTGAGATGATGTTATTATGCAATTTAATTTTTTCCATACCTTATCTTCATGAAGTCTTTCCCACTCTGCTGCTTTTTCCATGTATATTATGAATTTTGCATCTACTTTTTTGAATTCAATTTCCTCAACATTAGAGGGTATGGACCACCCACCTGATCCTAATTTTGACCAATTAACAGTGTCTCCCTTATCTTTTATAACAACATTTCCAGCAACAGAACCCATTTTATTTGCATTTACATGCAATTGTTCCCTAGAACAATTAGTTATTAGTTCTAAATCTTCTATTGCTTTGTTAGATTCTTTTTGATCATCTACAATATTAATATTGGTATCAGGTATTGTTCTTTTAATTCTGTAAAAAACTTCTCTCAGACTTAAATGCTTGTTAACATCTAACAATTCTCTTGCAGTTGCTGCAACTTCTACTGTTTGTACGAACTTTCTAACATGAGCAACATTAAAGAAGTATCTTTTAGATGTTTTATCTCCAAGAGTTATTAATCTTGTATTTGTATCATAAATAACATTAGACAGAGCTCTTATAGGAACAATTAGAGACGGATTTCTACGAACTTTTATATCGTTCACTAATTTTTTGCCTAAATCTTTAAGATTTTTCTTTGCTTCTAATCTTTTCTGTTTCCTCTTCATTTAATTCTACCTCTTCTTCAGCTTCTCCATCAACTTCTTTTAAGCCTTTTTTAAGCATTTTTTCTAAACCATGTTCAATTTTTACTTTATGAACATCAGATATTTTTGAAATTGCTAATGCTGCTTCAGGAATATATCTTTCAAATAGATTTCTTCTCATTTGTATTTCATGTCTTCTTCTTTTTCCAGTTATGTATTTCTTAAGTTTTCTTCCTGCATCTTGCAAAGCTAGTTTAACTTCTTTTGTTATGTCAGGATAACTTGCTATTGCTTGTTTTCCTTCTGAAGTAAAAGGAACCCAAACTGATGCAAAATGAACTAAAATTAATAAAGGTCATGTTGGTAAAGAACCAGAAGATTGTCGTAAGCCATATCTTCTCCAATCAACTTCTTTAACTGCTTGTGTAATTGCACAATCTCCTTGGTGATACAATAATGGAACCTTATTAGCAAATCTAAGAAGATCACCTGTTTTATTGGGATTTAATTCTCCACCATAAGCCATTCCAACTTCAACAGCAAAGGGTCTTCCTTTGTAAACAGATGGAGATCTTGTAATTGCTACAAAATGTTCTCCTTTTATTTCTTTTTCTAAACCTTTTGTTATTGTTTCCTCTCCTAATTGAGATAAACAATTAGTAGGCGGAGAAACAAGTTTTACTGTTTGCATTGCCTTGTGCAATCTTGTAACATCATTATAATCTAATGAGCGGGGCTTTTTTTTAGGATTAATTTTAGCTAATTTGCACATTTGCAACGCAGATGTTTTTCCTACTCTTGAAAAATCTGCTTTTAGAAAGCTAACAATGTTTTTTGCTTTGGTTGTTTCAACCATTCTTCTTAAAATTCCTAATTCTACACCATAAGGATGAGGTTTTATTTCTTTAGGTCTTCTTGGTAACTTGTGCACAGCTCTTGGAAATGTAACCTTACCATTGGGTCCTTGATAAATTATTCTTGTATAAGGGTTCATTATTGCAGTTTCTTTAAGATATTCTGGTATTGATTGGCCTTTTTCAATATATCTTCCTTCAATTTCCATTTCAACTTTAACACCATGCCATTTTTCAGGATTTTTTTCTCTTTTACTAGAAATTACATGAGGTTCATTTCTAGTAACATCAATCATAAGCTCTATATCGCTAATATATCTTTTTCCAATGCTTGATGTTATTTTTATTGGTTTTCCACTTGTTAATTGTGAATATAATATAGCTCCACTTACACCTATGCCTTGAGTTCCCCTTGATTGTCTAAGTCTGTGAAATTTACTTCCATATAAAAGCTTTCCAAAAGCAAAGGGAAGCTTATCTTCTACAATTCCTGGCCCATTGTCTTCAACCTTTATTATAAATTTATTTTCTCCTGATTGCTTTACAGAAACCTTAATATTTGGCAAAATTGCTGCTTCTTCACAAGCATCTATAGAATTATCTACTAATTCCTTTACAACTGTAAGCATTGCCTTAGTGGTGTTCTCATAACCTAGCAAGTGCCTATTCTTTTCGAAAAATTCGGCTACAGATATTGCCTTAAGATTTTTTGACAGAATTTCTGCAGTTAATCCAGTATTTGACATAAGCATCAGCTTTTGATAAGCACAATAATAAGTGTTGTTCTTCTTATATCTTATTATTATTCTTTAATAGAAATTAAGTTCGAAATTTATATAAGTTAAGTTGTATTAAAGCTAAATTGAGTTCTAAAAAACTATTGTATGATTTTGCCAAGAATTTTGCCTGTGGTATAGGTAAATCAATATTCAAAACTTGAAATAATACTTAATTTTTCTAATAGACTAATGTCGTTTATTTTAAAAAGTATTTAAATCATTATGTTTCCATATTTTTAACATGAGAAAAGTTATACAATTGTCTATTATTTTTGTAGTCCTTGTTGCAGGCTGCATTGAAGGAACTCCAACAGGAGAGATTATAGCAAATGAAACTTTTGAACCAGAATGTACGACAGATTGGGATTGTGGTTTTTGGTCAGATTGTGAAAGAATAAATTCTGAAATTGGAGTTCAAAACAGAGAATGTATAGATAAAAATGATTGTGGTACAATTGACGATAAACCTGAAGAAACAAGGGCTTGTGGAGTTCCTCAAATGGCTTCAAAAGAGCCTTCTGAAATGGCTTTACAGACTTCTGATTTACCATCTAAAAGATGGGCAATCATAGAAACAAGCATAAGATTTAAAGAAGAAGTTACTAAAATTGAAAGAGATCTTGGGTTTAAAAAGGGTTATAATGTTAGCTTCTTTTCTGATGAAATTAATGTCAAGCAATTCATTGGTGTTTATCCTCTTGTTAACAGTGCTATTAACATGAGTTTTAGTTTTGAAGCTGCTAAACAAACTTATCGATTAGGAAGATTTTATGAAAATACTAACAAAAAAATATTGTCTATTTCTGAGCTTTCTGATCCCTTTATAGGAGATTTAAGCATAGCATATAATGTTACTGTTGTAGATTTTGGGGGCTTAAAAGAAAATATTTATACAATTTGCTTTACTAAATGGGACGTTGCTGAAGTTCTTATAGTAGAAGGAATTGAAAGTGATTATGAATTCTTAAAGAATTTGGCTAAAATAGCTGAAGGAAGAATAAGTTAATTATTAAGCCCTGATTTACATATTCTAATGTTATGAGTTGGAATCAACAAGCATTAAAAAATCACATTAAAGCTGCTAAAATTTTATGTAAAATTAAAGAACAGACTATAAAACACATTAGAAAAAATAAATTCAAACTAACAGATTATGATATCCAACAGTTCATTCTAGAAAAATTTAGAGAAAATAAGCTAAAAACCGATCAGCCTCCAATAGTATCAATAGATAAGAATACGTCTAAACCACATTACTTTCCGAAAAAGAATAAAGCAATTAAAATAAAGAAAAATAGCTTGATAATGATTGATTTATGGGCTAAATTAAAAAAGACAAATGCAACTTTTGCTGATGTAACTTGGATGTGTTCTATAGAAAAACCATTTAAAAATATCAAAGAAATCTTTTATACTGTTCTAAATGCAAGGGATAATGCTTTATCATTTATTAAAAATCAATTAATAAAAAGAAAACTACCTAAAGGCAAACAAATAGACAGGGTTGTCAGATCTTATATATCTTCAAAAGGTTATGGAAAATTCTTTTTACATAAAACAGGACATGTTCTAGGTTTTTATTCTGACCATGGAAAAGGAACTAATTTAGCTAGAAACAGTAGAAACAGAATAAAACTTAATACTGGTTATACAATTGAGCCCGGTGTATATTTAAGAAATAAATTTGGAGTAAGAAGCGAAATAGATTTTTACATTGATAAAAACTTCAAATTAAAAATAACCACAGATCAACAAAAGAAGATGACTATAATTTAAATTCTCTTTGATTTAGAAGCATTTAAAAAACTTTCTGTTTAAACTAAAATTATGGACTATTTAGATAAAGCGTTCGAAGAGTATGTAAGAGATCCTAAAGGGGACATTATTTCACAGTTAGCAGAAGGTGTTAGACAAATAACTTATGGGGCAATAGGAAGCAGACGTGGAGAAGATGTTTATAGAGAGAAGAAGGGAACCTGCTCAGGAAAACATGATCTTTTGAAAGAACTTATTACTAAAAAAACTGATCATGTTGTTAGAGAAGTTCTGATTGAAGTTATTTTTGATTTAGATTGGTTAAATAAATTTAATGTGACTGTTCCAGAGAAATTAAGAGAAATTGTTGTTAAGTCTAATGGTATTAGGGATTATCATAATTTTTTACAAGTAAAAAATGGAGAGTGGAGAAATCTTGATATTACTTGGCCTAAAGAATTAGAAGAACTAGGGTTTTCTACAGCAAATTATAATACAGCTGGAATGATTCCTGTTAAAATAGGGGAAGATTCATCTAAATTAAAAGAGGCTCTAATTAGAGGACTTCCTCTAGACGCTCAAGAATATAGACAGAAATTCATAAAAGAATTAAGTTCTTGGATAGAAACATTAGGAAAAAATAAATAATTAACAATAATATTCTATTAGGTGATTTTATCATAGAAACTGTATTAGTTCCCAAAGAAAGAATAAAGGTTGTAAAGGATCAAAAAACAGTAAAAAAACTTGAAAGTTCTTTAAAAATTAAACTATCTTTTGAAGAAAATTCTGCTTTAATAGAAGGCGAAGGACTAGAATTATTTCAAGCAAAAACCATTGTAAAAGCAATTGCAAGAGGGTTTTCCCCTGAAAAAGCCTTTAGATTGCTAAATGAAAACGAATCTTTAGAAATAATAAAATTAACAGGATTTACTGATAAAAAAACAAAGGTAATAAAGGCTAGATTAATAGGAACTAAGGGAAAAACAAGAAGATTAATAGAAAATTTTAGCGGTTGCTCAGTTTCTGTATACGGAAAAACAGTTTGTGTAATAGGAAATTATGAACAAATGAATATTGCCAGACAAGCAATAAAAATGATAATAAGAGGATCAAAACACTCTAAAGTTTATGGGTTTTTACAAGAAGCAAGTTCATGATTCGTCGAATTTTCCATCAGTTCTAACCAATTCTTCAGTAGCTCTCATCAAAGTTTTTTTCTTATAATTTTCAATGCTCATATGCCAGTAAACATTTCCTTGGGCAACTCTTTTCTTTTTTAATTTTCCCTGGTTTACTAGCCAGTCCAGTTTTTTCTTTAAGGTTTCTAAGGTGTTTGGCTTAACAGGTATTTTTTCAATTCTCAAAAGCTCGCTAGGAGTGCATGGAGAATTAGCAAGAACTAGAACTTCTAGTCTTTCTTCATCAGGATACTCGTAAACTATCTTTGGCATTTTCCCTCACCCTTGATTACTTATGTTTATTATAATTTAATTAATATAAAAATCTAACTTAATTTTCAAAACGTACAAGTCTAATAATAAAAAAATAAAATTTCTTTTAACACATTTTTTTCCTTTGGTATACATCAAACAAAACTCGAATTTTTTAGACTTCTGGAGAAATATTTTTTACAAAGCCTTTTCTCTTAAGCCAATGGGCCTGAGCTCTGCTGTATAGCCAAAGAACATCTGCCCTTTCTTCTTTTTGAACGCTCCAGGGCTTAACTAAGATTAAATTTCCAGGTTTAATCCACAATCTCCTTTTTATTTTGCCAGGAATCCTGCAAATTCTTGTAAAACCGTCGTCACACTTAGCTTCTACTCTTCCTCCTCCAAGTAGAGCTGTTACAAGACCTATTGTTTCATCATTTCTTGGTACTCTTACTCTTATTATCTCTTCTTCTGTTCCTTTGGCCATTTAATCACTTAGTATTTTTATTAAAATGATATTCCTATAAATATCTTTACCATCTTTGCTTGTAACAAGCTTATAACTCTTTTTTATTTCAGTTTTATATTTTTTTCTTAAGAAATCTGTGATTTTTTCACTTAAAGCTTTGCTACCTATGAGAAGATCATAACCACCTTTAACTTCTTTTATTTTATAAAACCCTTTTTTCATTAAAACAAGGTCATCTATTGAATTAAAATCGTCATTTGTTAAATTTCCTCTTATTTGCAATACAGCTTCATGATAATCTCCATATTTTCTAGAGCAATTAAGACAAACTTCTTTATTTATTTTCAGTTTTAATTCATAAGTCTCTTCTTTAAGGGTTTTAGAACCTTCTAAAAAACCTTTGACATAAATTCTTAAAACATCATTTTTCTCAAATCTTATTTTAACATTTTTTCCAAGAATTTTTATTTTATTTCTTAGGAAACCGTCAATTTCTATGTCTTTCCACTTGTTTTTTTCCTTTATTTTATTACATTTAGAACATATTGTAACATTGATTTCTTCAGGAATTTCTATTAATTTGAACTTTTTATTGTAGCATTCTTCACAATATCCTTTTATCAGATTTTCAGTTTTTTTGCCACATAAAAAGCAGAATTTCATATTTTATACCACAAATAAAAGGCCAATTCAACTGTTTCAGGCATATCACAACATAAAGGAAAGAATGAGGAAACAGCAACGTATTCTTTTGTTAAATCAGGTTCTTTTAATGTCCATTCTTTTACTCTTGAAGCAATAGCAGCCTTTACTAAGACTCTATATTCATCACTTTCTGGAAAATCTGAAATCCAGATTGCAGTGTTGTTAGAAGTCATTTCTGCATCATCACCAGATTTGGCTATAATATTAAATTTTCCTATTACGTCTTTAGAAGGTGCCCCGCCTTCTTCAGAAAAATCTTGAAAAATAAAAGACGTATTCATTGCTTGAATTATTACAAAATCACTCCAAAAAACTTTTTTAACTTTGAATGTATAGTTTGTGTTATCAATGGGGTTTTCTAAAGTGAAAAAACCACCTTCTGGTATGTTTGTAAGCTCTGTTTCACTAGGTCTTTTGCTTTCTATATCAACTGTTTTAAAAGATGTAATGTTTACTGTTCTAGTTTCTTCCCAAATATACCAATTTCCCCATTTTTTACTATCTATAGTAAAATCAGTAATTATATCAAAACCTAAACCTAAGAAATATTTTTCAATTTCATCTTGTTCTGGCCCATACTCTGTAAAATGAAAATTACCAACACTAGAAACAATAGAACTTAAACCAAAAATGTCCATAAAATCAGTATTTGCTGTATTTTCAGTTGCGTTTATTCCTATTATAACGCCACCATTATCTAAATAATCTGTAATATTAGATTTTCTACTATTATATCCTGTATAATTGACAAATACAATAACATCATAATATAAGGGAATATAATTCAAGGTTTCTATGTCAAATTGTCCAACACTAAAATTTATCCAATAATTATTGACAAAAGCATCTGTTAAAAGTCCGTTTACATAACTAAAACTTGTTCCATCAACACAACCAACACTTATGTTTTGTTTGGGAGTAGCTTTAACTTTTAACCCAAAATCAACATTTGGGGGAATTAAAGTTTCAATCAAGCTTAAATTGCCACTTAAAATATCTAAAATATGCTCGTTTTTTATCAATCTCACCATATTATCAGCTATTCCAATTAAATCTGTTCTTTCCCAGCTTTCTTTTACTTCGTAACTAGAAACAGTTCCTAAAACCACTAAAATTAATATTAATGCAATTGATATTTCTAACAAATAAATAAAACCCTTCACTTTACCACAACTCCAATGTTACATTTCCTAAATTATTTCCAATAAAAACCTTCTTGCTAACTACTACCTTTGGGGGTCTTAAGGTTTCGGTTCCACAAAATAATAATAAATCTGTTGAATTATAGACCCTTAATCTATAAGTTTCAAGTTCAAAAATATCCAAAATATCACAATCTTGACTTATATCTCCTATTTTTATTTCCGAAATCCTATAGGGTTTTTCTGCTATTAATCCAACCGCTATTTTTTCAGATTTTATTTCAAAAGCTATTTCTTCGTATATTTCTACTAATTGACTACTGTCTGGAACATGATAATATTTTCCACCAGTCATAGAAGCTATTATTCCTAATAAAGTTACATTAAAATTGCTTTCATCACCAAGTCCAACAGTATATATTACTATGTTGTTGTTTGCAGCTTCCTGTGCTGCAGGTTCAGGTTCTTGACCTCTGTTGTGTTGCCCATCAGTTAATAAAATTTGTACCCACTCTGCATTAGACCTACCATTATTCATTAATTCTTCTGTTGCATTATCAATACCATCACCTATTGCAGTGCTACTACTTGTTCTCAAAGCATCTATGGCGTCTTTAACATCTTGTTTATTATATGTTAAACTTTGAAGAACATGAGCTGAAGCATTGAATGCAACAAGCCCAGATCGATCATTTGTAGAATTCAACTCATCTACAAAGATTTTTGAAGCATTTTTTGCATCACATATACCACAAGGACCAACACAATTAGTACAAGCGTCTACATTATCACAAACACAACCATCATCCATACTGCCTGATACATCATTAACCAACATTACATCGACTGGAATAGGAACTTTATAGTGTTTTTCCACATCTCCTGTTTCTACAAGAGTTATAAGCGTGTTTAAAGCCCGTACTTTTAGGCTGTCGATTTCATAATCTTTATTGATGCTAGAAAAAGTATTATTTATTTGAGTTACAATTTGAAAAATTATTAGTGTAAATATTATAACAGCAAAAATAAATTCTATTCTTGTTTGCCCTTGCATTAAATCACTCCAGCTTTTAGCAAGAATAATATTATACCAAAACCAGATATTGTCATTATTGAGCTATGTTTTAGACCAGCAGTTACAGACCCCTCTCCAATTTGTCCTGCTACTAATCCAGAAAATATACCTTGAACTATAGCCATTAAAAGAAATAGTGCATAATAATAACAACTTTTTTCAATTCCAAACATTTGGCAAACAACTGAAAAAACTGAACAATTTATGCAATAAATATCTGGATTATTTACACAAATTTCACAAGGGTCACTAAAAGTCATCATTTCGCCTGTTATTTCACTTGATTCAACGTCTAGTTCCATTAATGGTATTAAAGTTTGAGAAAGACCAATAACTATTCCAATAAATATGAAATAAATAGCATACATTATCATCATGTGTTGAAATGTAACAGCTCTTCTTTCTTTTTCAGCCTCTTTTATTGCAGTTATATCAGATGCTGTAGCTTCCATTGTTCTAGCAATATCACCCCCAGAACTATAAGCTTCATTTATGATTCTAACTACCCTTCCTATTAAGTTAGATTTTTTTGTTCTAAGAGCAAAATTATTCATAACTTCTTGTGTGGGCGTACCCCAAGATAACTGATAATTAATTTTTTTAATTTCTTCTGTTAATTTTCCATAATCAGTTTTTACTACTTGTTTTAATGCTTCTGGTAATGTCATTCCTATTTTTTGACCTTCAGAAAGGTCTAACAAAAACAAGGGCAGTTGATCTTCCATTGATTTTATTTTTTGGTATTCAAAATACGATAAAAATGCATAAGGAACAACTCCTACTACAACTGCTAAAAGAATAAGATTTCCCATTAGGCCAATATTTTCATAGAAAAACATGCTCACTAAAACTAATACTGCTGCTATTATTATTGGTATGAATTTTATTTTAAATTTGAATTTTTTTTCCTTTTTTTTCATTTTATCACGCTGCTGGAGCTATGGATTTTATTAAAACTATAAAACCAACAGACACAAATGGTAAAACTATAAAAATAACTAAAAACTGTATAAACGACAAATAACTACTCATTCCTCCCCCACCCAATAATGACATTAAGGCAGTTATAATTACAAAAAATACAGATCCTACCAAGATTAAAGTCAAGTAAATCTCTATTAAAATAGACAAAGTTCTAGAGTATTGTTGTAATCTTCTTCCATACTCTGCTATAAAAAGCCTAGATTTTTCATGTAAAAAATCACTAAGATTACCACCACTTGTTAAAACAGTGTCCAATCCCCATAACAATTCTTTTAATTCTTCAGACGGTGTTCTATTAGCAGTTTTTCTTAAAGCGCCTATCAGATCCATGCCAAACACCTCTATATCCCTATAAATTTTTCTCATTTCCTTAGAAACTTCACCATATTCTCCAAATTGTGAAATAACTTTAAACATTGTTACAGGCGGAGCTCCTGAATTTGCCACTGTTGCCATGTAAGTTGTTGCAAATGGTAAGGCAGACTCAATATCTCTTTTTCTTTTTGTTGCAATCATGCTAGGATACGTGTAAAAAATAAAGAAAACAATAAGAGTAATAACAATATTCAAAGTAAATGAAAACAAAAATGCTAATAATATGTCTTGTAAAAGAAAACTTGTTATTATTGTAACAATAGGAAATTCTATAACAAAGAACAAAAGAACTGAGAAAAACATTACATAAACATATTCTAATAAAGTTAGACCTATATCAGCCTTTAATAAATCAGGTTTTATGCTTTCAAATAGGTCAACAAAAGGATCTAAGCTGTGTTTGAAGAATTTAAATGATAGGTCTTTGAGTATTTTCCAGATAGTCATGAAATCATCTATGTTATAGCTTCTAACAATTCTTCTGATCTTGTATAATAGAGTTTTGAAATTTTTGCTACGTCTCTATAATCTTCTATATTTTTTTCAACCATCCATTTTAAAACCTTTATTCTATCAGATATTTCATGTTGCAAATATTCTTGTTTGATTCCAAATTGCTGAGAAATTCTTTTTAAAACAACAGAAGGATTTACCTCTTCATAGCTGTCAGTTGTCGGATTCCATTTAAACACTTCATTTACAATAGGAAAGTTCTTTTTTTTGTCAAAACCAAGTATTTCAAAAATACTTCTTATTCTTCTTACGTATGTTTGGCCATATTTTATTCTAACCAGGAAAATAATTATATCTAAGGCTTCTATAAGATTTGCTGGAAGACTAATTGGTGGTGTTGTTAATCTATCTATTAATCTTTCCATAGAGTCTGCGTGTATTGTTGATAAAGAGCTATGACCAGTGGCTATTTGCTGAAATAAAACATAAGCTTCTTTTCCTCTAACCTCTCCTACTATTAAGTAATCTGGTCTTTGTCTTAATGATTCTTTTAATAAATCAAAAAGATCTACTTCTCCTACTTTTTTCCTTCCTATTTCTGCCATTGGTAGTCTAGCAACACTAGGAACCCAATGAGGGTGTGGAAGAACCAGTTCAGCCGTATCTTCTATTGATACAATTTTTAGTTCTGGTTTAATGAATAGAGACATAGCATTTAGAAGAGTTGTTTTTCCTGTAGCAACACCTCCAGTAATTAAAATACTCCTACCATATTCTACACAAAACCATAAATATGCAGCAATTTTAGTATTAAGTGTTTTAAGATTTAATAAATTTACAGGTGTTAAAGGCCTTTCACTAAACTTTCTAATAGTAAAATTACTTCCTTTTCTTGCTATATCAGTTCCTAAAGTTGCTTGTATTCTAGAACCATCTGGTAAAGTTCCACCAGTAAGTGGTTGAGCAACTGAAATACTCTTTCCACATCTTTGTGAAAGTTTATTTACAAAAATATCAAGTTCTTCACCTGTTTCAAAGAATATATTTGTTTTAACACTTCCTATTACAGGATTTCTATGGTATACATACAATGGGACTCCTACACCATCACAAGATATGTCTTCTAAATTAGGATCCTTCATTAAGGGTTCTATTTTTCCTAGACCTATAAAGTCTCTTTCAATATAATATAAGAACTCCTTTTTCTTATTTTCAGAAACATCAAGTGATAATGATGATAACATTTCTTCAAATCTTTTAACCAAAAAATTTCTGGCTTCACCTTTTCTTAATGTTGTAAAGTCAACATCTAGTTTTTCTATGAGCATTGTTTTTATTTTGTTCAACAGATTCCTTTCCTCACGTGTTAATTTCGGTTCAAAAACTTGATAAATTAAAGAAGAATGAGCATCAGACCACTTTATGTTCACAGATGCAAAAACCTTAGAGTCATACTTTATAAGATCGTAAAAAACATTTATATCCTTTAAAATGATTCCAGGACCTTCTATTGTCATTGGTTCAACATCACTTATTATTGGAATTCCTTCAGTTTCTTCTCCTTCTTCAATTATAAATTTCTCAGCCTTTATTTCACTAATCTTTACAGGAAGAGTAGCAGCTCCACCACCTAATACTATAGGACCTTCTATACGAGGAGACCCTCTTGAAACTCCTCTTGAAATTCCTTTTTTCCCCATTTTTATTCCAGGTTTTATTAACATCTTTGCTCTAAGAATTCTATAACCTCTAACAGCTTTTCGAAAAACCCTACTTAATTTTAATTTACCTTTAAGTTTTATGGTTCTTGTTTTCTTCTTCATCTTAATCGAACCTCATTATAATAAGCATCTATTTCAACACGACCCTTTGTACTATATATAATATTTTCTGTTGTAATATTAAGATTATACAAGCTTAAAGTAACACCAATACTAACATCATGAGTGCAATTTAGATACAAATCATCGTTAACTTCTATTGTGTATACACATGTTGATAATCTTGAAGGTATAGACAAATTATAACTTATTTCACTTTCTGTTGAAATGGAAACTTCTAATATATTTACAATAGTTCCTCTTATTTTTTCTCCCACAGCTTCAAGTTGGGATTTTAATGTACCTCTTTCAGACAATTTATTTATGTTTGAAAATATGAAATAAACAGAAATTACCATAACAATTCCAATTATGAAAAAAAGTATGTACTCAACAGTAAGATACTGTCCTTTCATAAAAAATATTATATAAAGGTTACTCTTATTTTGATTGTTCCTTTATTGTTTTCAATAGTTGTAGAATTTTTTTCGATTCTAACTTTTTTTGGTTTTGCTAAGGTTGGACCTTCAGTAAAAAACTCAACTTTATATTCATTTTCAGGATAAACCAATTGAACTCTAAGAACATCTCCATCCAGCATTTCTCTTATATAATAAGAGGAATCAGAAGATATATTAACCCAATAATCTGGTATTGGCATTCCAGAAGGAATAACTGTTCTAACTTCAATAGTTTTACTATCAACTAATGTTATTGGCCCATCTACTTTATAATCTTCTTCCCAATACCCACCAAATTTTATTAAACTTTGAATAGCATAATCAATTTCTTTCATAAACTCTTCTGCTGCAGAAACTTTTGTTATATCAACATTTTGCTGAAAAATATCTTTGCCCCAAAAGACAGCTACTGTAAATAGTCCAACGCTTAATAAAAAAAGAAGAACAAAAACCAATATTTCTGATTGTCCTTTCATGATACTTAATTGTTTTTATTTTATTAAGTAATTGTCGTTGTTTTTTCTATGCCAATATTAGTCACTATTTTTAATTTTTTGCCTTTTGGATCTTCATTTGCAGAAATATTAAATGTTACTACATTATCAGAAGCCAAATTTCCTAAATTTATTTGATTGTATATGGTTTGTTTCTCATAATCTACGTAAGCAGCTATTTTTGTCAGGCCTATTATGCTCGTTCCTATATTTTTTATAGTAACAGATACATTACAACAATTACTAAGACCTGTAATATTTTTTGCTACTTCTATTTTAAATTCAGTTCCCATAACATTGGTTGAGGTATCTGTTGAGCTTTTTGTAGTTCCAACTAAAATACCAAACATCTCAACAATCCATGGATAAGCTAGAGCAGCCAAAGCCACAACTATCATTATTATTAGAATTATTGCAATTATTGCACTTACACCTTTCACTTCTATCAACAAGTAATTGTTCTATAGTCTTCAAGACCAGTTTCAATAGTTATTTTTAATACTTTGTTTGAACATGCTGCTGAGGTTGTGTTATTAATTAATATATCTATGCTATCTGCTGGAGATATTTTGCTATAGGGATAAGTATATTCAGGAGAAAGGCTACCATCAATATAAATTCCAAATTTGCTTGGGTCAATATCTAGAGTTCCTTTGTTTCTGATAGTAGCATTAACATGATTATATGGTGTATCATAAAATTTTGCCCTTTCTATTTCAAATTTCATTCCTAGTGCTGTTGTGGCTGTTGTTGTTGCATTAGAAGCGCTTGTAGTTAAGCTTCCAAATATTCCAGTAAACCAAGTGTATGTTAGAGCAGCCAAAGCCACAACTATCATTAATATTAGAATTATTGCAATTATTGCACTTACACCTTTCATTACTGCTCAACTTTTCTTATGTCTTTTTTCAAATCCCTTCTTAGGGGATAAGTAGATAATAATGCTGAGACTGGTGTTCCTCTGGCTTTAGCTCTCCTATCTGCTTTCTTTAATTCTTCAAGAACAGTTTTGTTGCTTTCCACGAGATTTTTGTTCTGATCAGAAATTTTCTTTAATTCCTCAATTATTGGCTTAAAAACATCAGGACTAGGTTGTTGAACTTGAGGCTGTGTAGCTGGTGCTACTTCTTCGCTTGCAGCAGCCTCTACTAAAGAAATAAAATTATTTATAGTAGCTAACAGATCATCAATCTTTGAAGGCAATCTAGAAAGTTCATTTTTTAGCTCTACATTTGCCTGAATAACATCATTTACAATTTTCTGATTATTTTTTATTAATTCTATTATCTGATTTATCAAATTCTGCAATTGTGGCGAGGTTCCTGTTGATTCTATTCTTTCTATTCTTTCCTGCAGCTTTTTGATAGGTGTTACTGGTATTATTTCATAACTTACATCTTCTTCTGGCATAACTATAGTTTGGCTGTAGCTACTATATATAAATGTTCTTTATTAAGATGATGAACAAGTTGATGAATAGGTAACTTCACCTGCTGGTACTGAAAGTTTTATTATATGACTTGCATCATCAGCTTCTGTAGAGTTTACAAGTTCATATGTTTCAAGTGCACCTGCTAGAAGATCTGTAAGTGGTTTATCAAAATCAGTTACTCTTACGTCATCTTGGAAAAATGCGATTTCATTAGCCTTTATTGGTAATGTTCCCGTGTTTTTAATTGTTACTGTAAAGTTTCTTTGTTCAGATACTATATTCTTATCACAAGATGATGAAACAATAGTACCACTTTTTTGTAATCTTTCTGTAACAGTTGCTGTTTGTTCAGTAGCACCACCTGTTGCTGTGCCGAACAATCCAACTGCGAAGGTATAAGTTAGACCTATCAATGCCACAACTATAATAACAATCAAAATCATTGCCAATATTGTTGATATTCCTTTCATATATTAACCTCCTAAGTAAATTGTGTAAAAACCAGTATATAAAAGTTTAGAAAAAGAAAAAATGGGGAGATTAGTATCCTCCCATACCACCTGGCATGCCTGGAGGCATTGGAGGTGCTCCACCTTTCTCAAGTTTTCCTGCTGATATTATGTCATCTATTCTTAGTATCATTTCAGAAGCTTCTGCAGCAGATTTTATTGCTTGTGTTTTTATTTTCAATGGTTCAATAACACCCTTTGCTTTCATGTTAACTATTTTTCCTAAAGAAACATCTATTCCATGAGTATTCTTTTCGTCTTCATGTGCAGATCTTAGTTCAACTAACATGTCTATTGGGTCTAATCCAGCATTTTCTGCTAATGTTCTTGGTATTATTTCCATTGCATCTGCAAAAGCTAAAATTGCTAGTTGTTCTCTCCCAGAATAACTTTGAGCAAATTCTCTTAAATCCTTTGCAACAGCTTCTTCTGGTGCTCCACCACCAGCAACTATTTTACCAATTTCTAAGGCTGAACCAACTGCTCCAATTGCATCTTCAATTGCTCTTTCTACTTCGTCAACAACGTGTTCTGTTCCAGCTCTGATTAATATTGAAACTGCTTTTGGATTTTTACAGTCTCTAACAAATATCATTTCTTCTCCAGAAATTTTCTTTTCTTCAACAACTCCTGCTCCTCCCAGATCATCTTCAGATAAATCTGAGATATTTGAAACTATATTTCCGCCAGTTGCTCTTGACAATTTTTCCATGTCAGATTTCTTAACTCTTCTAGCTGTTAAAATGCCTTTTTTGGCTAAGTAATGCTGAGCTACATCATCTATTCCTTTTTGACAGAATAAAACATTGCATCCTGACAAAGCAACTTTGTTAACCATGTCTTTTAATATCTTTTCTTCCTGTTCTAAGAATTTTTGCAATTGATCTGGAGATGTTATTTGTATTTGTGCATCCGTTTCTGTTTTTTCGATTTCTAAAGAAGAGTCTAACAAAGCAATTTTTGCATATTTTAATTTTTTAGGCATTGCTGGGTGAACAACTTCTTTATCAATTATTACACCTTTTATTAACTCTGTATCTTCTGCTGAACCACCATGTTTTTTCTCGAGTTTAATATTTTCTTTGTCAACTTCTTTGTTTTCTAAAACAGTTCTAACTGCTTCTACAACAACTTTTGCTAAATGCTCTGAAGCTCTTTCTGCACTTTTTCCTGTCATTGATGTTATTGCTATTTTTACTAAATCTTCCATATCATCAACTTCTATTGTTTCAGAGATTTTGTCAAGAACTTTTAATGATCTTTCTCTTGCAAGTTTGTAACCTCTTGTAATAACTGTTGGGTGTATGTTTTGATCTAAAAGATCTTCTGCTTTTTTTAACAATTCTCCTGCTAAAACAGCTGCAGTTGTTGTCCCATCTCCAACTTCTTCATTTTGCGTTTTTGCAACTTCTACAAGCATTTTTGCAGCAGGGTGTTCTATTTGCATTTCTTCTAGAATAGTTACACCATCATTTGTTATTACAATATCTCCTAGACGATCAACCAACATTTTGTCCATACCCTTAGGACCTAAAGTTGTTCTTACAGCATCTGCAACAGCTTTTGCTGCAGCTATGTTAGTATGTTGAGCGCCTTTACCTAAAGTTCTCAAAGTTCCTTCAGGTAGAACCAATATTGGCTGTCCTCCCATCTGAGCTTGTCCATTAGTCATTTTATATCACCTCATAAATAGTATGATAAAAAATATGTGTATGCAAGTATATTTAAGCTTAATGGTTAAGAATAAGAAAATGAAAAGGGATTTAAATTATAACTTTTTTCCCATGCTCTTTCCTATCATGAATGCTACAAATAAAATCACTATAAAACTGATTAAAGCTTCTATAAAATGACCGATTTTAAAGACTGATAAACCTATTGTTACTGTTGCTTCAGTGCCTAACCCTAAATATGGAGTGTACAAAGGACTTATTAAATCTGCTACCAGTGCATCTATCAAAGTTTTTGCTGCAAAACCTATTACTAAACCTATTGCAACTGCTACAACATTTTGCTTTCTCATAAAATTCATAAATTCTTTAATCATACCCACTAAAACACCAAGAAACTATACTTAATAGACTTTTTTAAAGTTAATTGAATTTTTATAAGTTTTTTGATAATTAGGCTATTTTCTTTTTTTTCTAGATTTTATTTTAGATTCTAAATAATTCTTTCTTAAGAATCCTGGAATTGGTGGTAATATATTTTCTTTTTCAAATTGTTTTTTAATAGCTTCTGTAATTCTTGATTTAATGAATTCTTCGTTTTTAGGTTTATTTATCCAAAATAAGATTTCCATTTCTGTTGTCCATTCTTTGCTTCTTACAACAAATCTTATTTCTCTTTTCCTTTTTTCATCAACTACTACGTTTTCATCTTTTTTTAGTATATTCTCTATTATTTTTTTGGCTTCTTTTATGCTGGAAGTATAATCTATAAGAAAAACAATTGAAGATACAGATTCATTTTTTCCACTGGTTAGATTTATTACTTTTTCTTTTATAATTGTAGAATTGGGAATAATAACATCATTTCTATCATAGGTTGTAAGTATGGTTGATCTAAGATTTACATCTTTCACAATACCTGTTATATCACCTATCTTAATAACATCATCAATAGCATAAATCCTTCCAGTAGTTATTATTACCCCCGCAATCCAATTTGAAACTATATCTTGTAAACCAAAACCTATTATTATTGCCCCGACGCCTAAACCAGCAATAGCAGCTGTTATATTAACATTGAAAATCAAAAGAATCAGAATAAGTGCAATTATGTATATTATTATTGATATTAGCCTTTTCAATGGTATTAAAACACTTCTTTTTTTACCCATTTTCTCTAGAGGTTTAATAAGAATTCTTTCAAACAGTTTTGAAATCGCATATGCCACTATAATTACTAATATGGCTTCTATTATTTTCATTGGGGTAAAGTAATCTATTAAAGCCATAATTTCACATATGAAAATGATATTTAATATTATTTAAAAGTCTTTCAAGATTAAAATTTAAGAAAAATTAAATAGATTCTTTAGCCTTTTTAATCAATTCTTTTTTATCCATTTCTTTTAACTTCTTTCTTTCAATTACAGGTATTCCTTTTATTTCTTCGTCTTTAGCCTTTTCAGTTATAAGAACAGCAGGTTTTTTTACCACATTTATAAAATCTTTTAAACTTGCAGCATGTTTTATCATTTTTCTTCTGTTTATTTCCACATCTGATAAAACTAATGATTTTTCTTTAGCAAAAACATCTAAAGGAGCTTGTTTTACAAAGTCAGTTTTAAATCCTAATTTTTCTAAATGTTTTTTAACTCCTCTTTCTATAGAATCTTCAGGATGTCCATGTTCTTCGTATTTTTTGAAAACTTCTATTGATTTTATTATTTTTTGATTAAGGGTTCTTTCTATTTTTTCAGCAATTTCTAGTAACATTCTTAACTGTTTTTTCTCATGTTCATAAATAACTTTTTTATTTATTCCAACAGCTTCTGCTAATTCTCTTTGAGTTAAACCTTTTTTCTTTCTTATTTCTCTTAATATTGCAGAATCAATTTCTACATACATTCCTCCTTTGTCTCTATAAATTCTAGGAAATATTGAATTAACTATTAGATCTTCAAATGTTTTTAGAGAAACAGTTGGTGTTTCATATCTTTCATAAACTATTCCTTTTTGTAGTTTTTCTCTGTTAGTTTGAATTCCTATTAAAAAAGGATGAGCATCAAGATTATTTGATATGATTTTAAGGTTTTTAGCTTGTTCTCTTTGAAAACTATCAATGTTTAGTAAGATTTTTAGTAATAATAAGACATCTTTTTTGGCTGCTATATCAAAACAACCTTTATACTCGCAAGTAACATAATCGCTTTTTTCTAAAAATCCTTGAACTTCTTGTCTTAAGTTTAACATATTTAATTGTTAAATAATAAAGTTTATAATAATTGTGATGGTATGCCAATAAAACTAGTCGTATTTGATATGGATAATGTACTTTTTGATGTTGGATATTTTGAAACACGTAAAAAAGTTGCTGCAAGCACATGGGGCGTTATTTATAATAAATTAAATGCTCAAAAAGAAAATGAAAGACTTATGAAAAAATGGGCAATCGGTGGACATAAAACTTATATGGAATGGCCAAATGAAGCACTTACTGTTTTTAAGAATTATGGACTTACAAAGGAAAAATTTTTTGGTGTAATTAACAGTTTACCATTAATGAAAGGAGCAAAAGAAACATTAGAAAAATTAAAAAAGAAAAACATACTTACAGCTATAATAAGCGGCAGTTTTTATGAGCTTGGAGCTAGAGCTAGAAAAGAGCTTAAAATAGATTTTGTTATTGTTTCTTGTTCTTTGATTTTTGAAAACAATAAATTAAAAGATTGGTTGATTTTACCTTTTGATTATGAAGGAAAGGTTCATATTTTTAATGCTTTGATTTCAAGTTTAAATTTAAAATCAGAAGAATGTGCTCTTGTTGGCGATGGAGTTAATGATATTTATCTAGCAAAGAAAGTAGGTTTGCCAATTGCTTTTAATGCTAGAGATGAATTAAAAAAAGAATGTGATGTTATAATAGATAAAAAAGATTTAAGAGAAATATTGAAATACCTTTAACTAAAGATTTTTAAATTATAATATTAAGAATAATCTATATTGGGCGGGTAGCTCAGTCTGGTTAGAGCGCTAGTCTTATAAAATGACGCTTAGTCATTTTTTGTGGCTACGTTCTGTAGAAACTAGTGGTCGAGAGTTCAAATCTCTCCTCGCCCACTACTTATTTTTATAAGCCAATTTTTTAATATACATAACATGAACAAAACAATTTTATATTCAATAACTGTTCTGGTTGTTCTAGTGTTTGTAGTGGTCATGTGGAGTTTTACAACTCCAGTAGGTGCATTTAAGGGAGGAATACCAGGAAAACCACCTAATGGGGGAGACAGTGGCAAATTTGATTTCAGTTTATCAGCAAATCCAAGTAGCGGAACAGTAACTCAAGGCCATTCTATAACATCTACAATAACAGCAGCTCTGTTAAAAGGTAAATCAAAAAGCGTTGTATTATACACAGAAAATTGTCCTGTATATACAACATGTAGTTTAAATCCTGGAAGTGGAAAACCAACTTTCTCTTCTACATTAACAATTGAAACTAGTGAGGCAACACCTTTAGGTTCTCATCTGATAACCATAAATGGAGCTGGTGGAGGTAGGAGAAGGAGCACAACTTATACATTAACAGTTAATTCTTTGCCATCTGCAATTTGTGGAAACGCTATTTTAGAATCTGGAGAAGTATGTGATGATGGTAATAATTTAGATTGTAACCCATATCCTGGGTGCACTGCTGATTGCAGCAGAAGAGTAGAGTGTGGAAACAATATAGCAGAGTGTGGAGAACAGTGTGATGGGACAGATGATTCAGCATGTCCAGGTCTATGTGATACTGAATGTAAATGCGTTCCGCATAATACTGCTACTAAAGATTACAGGGTATTACTTAATGCAACAGGTTTTATTGGAAATGAAACCTCAGGTCTTTTCGTTATAGTAACGCCTACAACACCTTTGTTTACAGGATTTTATGAAATCTTTACCTTAACTATCAGATCTACACGAACATTACAAGATAACACAGTTTTCGGCTTAATGGACATAGATACTTCAGGCATTACAAATACTGCAAATGTATTTTTAAATTCAACAGTTGATTTCAAAGAAGATACAGTATATCAACACCAAGAAAAAACAATTAGCCTTGAAGTTCCAATTTAAACTTATTTTTACCTTTTTTCTTTTATTTTTTTGAAACAAATTCATTATTTTTGATATAAAATCTTAATAATTTTTCCTGACCTTTAGAAAGACCAATTCTAGTTGTTGTAACAATTTTAAATTTTTCATTAGAATTTTCTAAAAACAGATTACCTTTTGTTAAATCTAATTCATTATGTTTTTTATCAATACCAAAAGCTTTTGTTAATTTACCAGGTCCGTTAGTAAGACTCTTAATATCTTTTATTTTTCTTCTTCTTTTCATTATTTCAATTCCACTTAAAGGTTCTACAGCCCTTATTAAAACAGCTCCTGGCACACCTTCTTTTTCAGTAACAACATTAAACATCCAATGATTTCCATAAGTAAAATAAACAAAAGCATGTCCCGGCGGTTTCAACAATGCTTTAGGAATATTTTTAATTTTTCTGCAACCAGCAGATCCAGGATCATTTTTTCCTAAATAGGCTTCAGTTTCAACTATTTTTCCTTTACATTTTCCATTAATTAGAATTTTTCCTAATAATTCTTTTGCAACTGTTTTTGTGTTTCTTGAATAAAATTTTCTTGTAAGTTTCATACACATATTATTTTAGTTAATTTTTTATATGTTATAAGTTTTAATGTTCTTTATGGGCCGGTGGTCTAGTGGTTATGACGCCACGCTTACACCGTGGAGGTCGGGAGTTCGAATCTCCCCTGGCCCACTATTTATGGGCCTGTAGATCAATTGGAAGATCGCCACCTTGGCATGGTGGAGGTTTCGGGTTCAAGTCCCGACGGGTCCATTTATTATCTAATTATTATAAAAATTATTTATGAAAAAGAAAACATTTTTACAAGTAATATCTTTATTAATCATTTTTCTAATATTTTTTGCTGGATGGTTCTTTTTGGAATTCTTACTTCAAGTTATTCAAAAACCATTTGATTTTAGTATTCATTTAGATTCAGATGAAGGAGAAGTTAGTCAAGAAAATTCTATAATTTCTACAGTCATAGTTTTTTCTGATTTAGAAAAAACTGGACCTGTTGAATTAAATGTTTCAAATTGTCCAAAACATACAACCTGCTCTTTATCAATAAAAAATGCTAATCCGACTTATACTTCACAATTAAATATTACGCCAACAGAATTAACACCAACAGGAACTTATATAATAAATATTTTTGCAGTTGGTTTTGATATTGAAAAAACCATAACCTATTATCTAACTGTTAAACCTAAATATTGTGTTTGTACAGAATGGGTTAATCGAGGTTGTGGTGGATCTTGTACTTCTCAAATGTACTTGACTAGAAAATGCGAACCACAATATTGTGATGTGGAAACAAGATGTGCATTTAATCAGACTTGCATGAAAGATTTTTCAATGGAATCAATACCTACTCATAAAAAAGTTTTTGAACAGAAAGCTACATTTGCAATTAATATAACTTCACTTAATAATTTTACAGGTTTAGTTAATTTGTATACTTCTAATTGTGCAACTGGAGCCATGTGTTCTTATTCTCCAAATCCAGTTAATATTACTTCAGGAGGATTTGCAGCATCTTTGTTAACTGTTACAACTGCATTAAATACTGTGTTAGGTAATTTTACAATAACAACCAATGGTAAAAGTGGTGATATAATACATTCAACAAATTCATCAATAACAATTACTTAATTATGAAATCAAAACAACTTCTATAACTCCAGCAACTATTATCAGAACTATAGACAATATTAAGAATAACAAAGAATCATTCATTGCAGTTTCTAATTTTTTCTTGTTCTCTAAATTCACAGAAACTATACCCCCGGCTATTGAAGCTAAAAAGTAAGCTTCAATTTCGGGTAACAAGAAAGGAAATATGAAAAAAACATTTCTAACAAAATTAAACGGATCCATCATATAAAGTGAAATTTTCAATATGTTGCCCCACATTACTCCAAGTATAGAAGAGTTCCAAGCTAAAAGAAACATTGAACCTGAACCATAAAATAAAGATAATAAGAAAAAGAATAGAACCAAACCAAGATTGTTTAAAACTATTTCAAAAAATAGTTGAGTTTGTTCTGTAAAATATCCTGCAGAAAATTTGTTTAATTGTTCACTAAAAATAGAATTTGAAATCTCAACTGGTAAAAATGCATTAAACAAGGCAAATGCAATTGTCATTCCAAAAAACAAATAAAAATAAACCCCAATTATTTTTTCATGTCTTCTTAATATGTTTTTTTCCTTTTTTTCACTTTTAATTAATTTAACAATTAAAGGGGCTGCAGCCAATGTTGTTAGAAAAACTGCAGGAAAAGAAGGTTCTGTCTTAAAAATAAGAAATGCAAATATTATTCCTAAACTCGCAAAAAGAAATCCTAATATAATTCCATACCAAGGTTTTTTCTCAATTAATTTAGCTCTTAAAAGCTTGTCAATCATGTTTAGATTATAGAAAAGTTTATATTTAAAATATTGTAAATTTTTTACATGAACAAAACAATTTTGTATGCTATAATCGTTTTAGTAATAATAGTGATTGTAGTTGCTCTTTGGTATTCCTTTGGTTTAAGCTCTGCGGGTCAATATACTGGTTATAGGTGGAAGTGTGAAGATACAAGAACATACACATGTCCTGGTGACACATGGTTTGCTAATTGTTATCCAGAGGGTTCTCTACATTGTATAAGCTATGCGAATGTAACAACATCGTATTCATGTCCAAGCGGTTATTATTCTTCATGTTCAGGAGACACATTGATATGCACTAAAAGTTGGTACACATGTTCATGGTCAAATCCAGGAGATTGTACGCAATACGGAAGATGTGGCGGCAGTGGAAGAGGACGTAAAAAATAATCCTTATCCTTTAATATTTTAGTAATCCTGCTATTCCACCCAATCCAATTAGTTTTTCTCCAGCAGCATGTTCAGAATTAATAATCATTATTTTACATTTCATTTTGTCTGATAAATCTAACAATTCTTCAAATTCTCTAATCTTAATATCAGAAACTAAAAGAAAATCAATTAAACCGTTTTCTAAGGCTTCTTTGGTTTTTTCCAAACCATAAACAGCTTTTCTATTTTTATTAATTGCTTCTAACAATTTTTCAACAGCTTTTGTTTCTTGAGAAATTCTACTGTACTTAGTTATTTTTTCTATTAAACCTTTTTTCAACAGTTCTTGTAAACCCAAATTTCCTGTTTGATACGTGAATTCCATCATTAATTTATCTAACAAATCCTTTTCCCTTTGTTTAATCAAATTTTGTAAGTTCTCTCTTGCAAATCCAGGACCAGCAATCACAATTTTTTTGACTGTTTTAGACCTTTTTTTCAATTCATTCAATATTTTATCATAATATTCCTTTATTTGTTTTTCAGCTTTTTTAGCATCAAACCTTTTTCCACTTGCTTTAGAAGTTAAATTAAATAGATGTTTATATCTTGTTTTCAAAAAATAAAAATCAGCTTCATCTTCATCTAAAATACATATTAAAACTGGTTCTGGTTTTCTTTCGGCAGATTTGACTCTATCAACTTCCCAGGACTTCCATTCTTTTTCTATTCTCAAAAACTTGTTGGGCTCAACTTCTATTGTGTGATATCCTCTTTCCACTTTTTCAGGAGCTTCTAAAATCTTTCCAGTTAGTCTTAAATTATCTTTTAACTCAATTTTCTCAACTTCAATTTTCATTATTACTTCTTTTCTTCCCTTTTTTGCTCTTATCAGCTCTCCTTCTCTTCTTATTTTAATACTTCTAGGAGACTTTGCAGTAACAAAACATCCAGGAGTTATGACTTCTTTTAATATGAATAAGTCCTCTTTTGAATTTGGTGTTATTTTTGCTATATCGTGCTTTAAATCAAATCTTGAGCGCATGAGAATATTTTTATTCTTATGGGTTTAAATATCAACTATGCCAGACTTCCTTCCCATTTTGGTAATAGGAATCATTTGTTTAATCGGACTTTTGCTAGTTTTTGGAGGAGGTGGCTTTATTTTTGGTCCTTCTAGCACAACTACTCGTATTGGTTTGCCTGCTGACAGAACAATAGAGTTCCATAGTTTTAATGTTTTTTATACAACTGGTGAAGAAACAGCAAGCCATGTTGGTGGAGAAGTTTCTAATGGTATTTTTGCTGTAGATGAGAAAAGAATAGGTTTTCAAGTTTCTGATATTGAAGAGGTTTTTGATTCATTTTTAAAACTTAAAGTTTGGAATGCAAACTATTATGGTAAATTAGTGATTTTAATTAATGAAAAGGAGGTTTATAGAGATCATCCTCCTGTTGGAGAAATACTAATTGGTTTTGATAATAGTATTCTAGAAAGAAATAATATATTAGAAATAGGTGCAGAAAGTTCTGGATGGAGATTATGGGCTCCAACTGTTTATATTTTTGATTTAGATGTGGTTGTTGATTATACTGGTGAAAGAGCTAAAAGTTTTACTTTTGATTTAACTGATAAAGAAAAAAATTACTTGAATAGGGCAAGAATCATTGTTTATGCTGATAGAGAGGGACCTGGTAAGCTTGATGTTATGGTAAACGATGTTAAGATTTATAGTGGTGTAACAACTATTTACACAGACTTTTCTACCAATACTCTTAAAGCTGGGAACAATACAATTAAATTTTCTACAGAACCCAACACAAGGTATGAAGTTTCTTCTGCTGAGATAATTCTGTTCTTTGGATGATAATTTAATATATCGATTTTCACATTTAGTTTATAGAAAATAGAGGTTGTTTTAATGGGTATAATGGAAAGGTTTGTAGGTGGACTAGCAGATTTTTTATCAGGGGAAACATTGAAAAGAAAGGGAAGAACTAAAAGAGAAGCTAAAACCAAAGAAAAACAACGTAAAGATGAAATTAAAATGCGAATGGAACATGCTACAGTGATTTACAATGAAATTAGAAAAGATGCCGCAAGTGGTAATGAAGTCTCTGCAAACATCGTAAGACTTATAAACAGATATAGAGATATCGGATACCCACTTGATGATGCTATTAGTAAATCTATAAGCGTTACAGAAAAGTATTTTGATAAACATAAAAAAATTACAGAACTAAGACCATATGTTAAATGTCCTGATTGTACTAAAACATTTCAATCCATGAAAGATTATGAAAATCATTGGAGGAAAACTCATAGTCTAAAAGAAGCTTATAAAAAAGTTGTTCATAAAGGAGCACCTAAATTTGTACCAAGTTCTATTAAAGGAGGTATTCCCACATCTCTTACAAATTTTATGCAACGTTCTCTAGAAACCGCTGAAAAAGCTGTTCCTGCTATGGCTGGTGGTACTAAAAGATCGATAAAAAAGGCTCCTGGCGCTATTAAAAGAACTTTTGTAAAAGGAACTGGTCGACATCCTGTTATTTGTGAACGTTGTGGAACAGTTTATGATTATGAATTAAAACATTGTCCAAATCCACCTGATGGATGTGGTTTACCTAATCCTTATCAAGAAGAAACATATATTCAAGAACAAAGAATAGCAACGAAAAAATTAAGATATGTAACTGGGAAAAAAGTTGGTTATAAAATTTATACAGTTTTCATGGTTGAAATAGCTGGAATACTATCCTTATTCATCCCTCAATATTTAGGTTTTCCAATAGCATTTAATTATTTGGCAATTGCTTTAATGGCATTTGTTCCAGCTTATATTTTGCTTCCTGGAGAGCGTGATGTTCTTAGGTCTATTGGCCCTGATCAACCTTTTGACAGTGGAAAGGCTGCTTTGTTATTCCCAAAAGCAGGTGCAAAAATATTTGCTTTTGCTTTTATACTTTTACAATTTTCTATGATTAATATGGTATTAACTTTGATACTTGCTTTCATATTTTACTTGCCAATGCCATCAGCCTATAGAGTCAGCCAACCTTATAAGATTATAGAAGCATGGGCCAAAATGTTACTCGGTGCATATATAGCATTTTTATTCTGGTTTGTTTTTAGAGCAGGTGGCTTGTTTAATAATGTTAATTTAGCTTTGGCGCTCATGGCTGCAGCATTTTTTGTTAATTTTCCAAGATCAAAATCAGCACAAGAAGCAGGTAGGATCACAGTGGAAATAGGTAAAATCAGCAAGTTACAAGACAGTCCAATTGGATATGCTTTGTTTATAGTTTTAATGATTGCATCCCTTTTCTTTACAATGACAGGAACTGCTTGGACATGGACTATGTCTCAAATGATGTTTGTTGCAGTTTGGTTCCTCTCGTTTGTTACTGGTTTGTCAACAGGTCCAGAAGGAAGACCAGGTATAGGAGTTTTAATGATTTTCATTGCAATGTTTACATTTTCAAGCATTTATACAGGTTATGTGGGTCAAGCAGTTTTTGGATACTGGTGGCCCTATGTTCTGTCTTTTGGTGAAACTTATCTAGCTCCATTGAGTACTGCTTGGTCGCAAGCCCAATTTGGATTAGGAGATGTTTGGCTATTAATAACAAATCCCCAACAATATTATCTAATACAGTTACAACAACAACAAGCAGGAGCAAGTATTGTTGATGAAGGAGGCTCACCTCTATCTATAGAGTTAACTAGATTTGAGTTGTTCCCATCATTACCCGGAGTTTTAGAACCAACTGAACCTATGACAGGCACAATAGAACTTACTAATCAAGGTGAATTTGAATCAGATTATTTGGAGTTGGAAGTTTGGACAAGTTGGCAAGATCCAGTAACTTTGGGAGAGGAAGTACTAATTGGTGATTTTGCCAGAATGACATGTAGTGGTAGATCTGATGCGATCGAATCAGATCATGTGGCTACATGCGAATGGGACGGTACTATTTACCCAAACGAAGTCAAACTATCTACATTTATATATGAAGACTATGGATGGGTAAATAGTGGAGTTGACTTAAGAACTGAAGAATATGTGTACGATGAATATGGTAACATAACAGCAATACTATATGATTATTCGGGTCATATGATCAGAGTAAGAGTCAATACAACTTATGATTACAAAGTTAATGTGTCTTTACCAATTGAAGTCATAGATACTCCGACTTACATAACCTTGCTTGAAAATAGACAAGTTGTGTTGCATGAATTATATTCAAGATATACTGGAGGTCCTGTTAAAGCAACATTGTATATACCAAGACAACCAATAAGAGACACTGAGCCTTCTATTGTTATTGCATCAATTTTAAATGAGGGCACCGGTAATATAGAGGATGTAACTTTTACAGTTCTTGTTCCAATAGAATTGGGAACACCAACTACTATACGTACAAGTTTTGATCCTGGTTGTGGTGCTATTGGTTCTCGAAGTATTGATGGAAAAACTTATAATGCTATAGTGTGTGAACATAGTGAAACTTTGGTGGAAAACCGTGAATTTAAAAGAATTTCATTTTTCATAGAACCGAGAGACGTATCTTCAGTTATTGAAAGACAAACCAATTTAATTATAGGGTTAGCAGATTATACTTATGTAAAAACATCAACACAAATTTTACAAGTTGCAAATGCACCTCCACAATAAAACCTTTAAGTTTAAAAATAGAATATTAAAATGATAACATGAAAAAACTGTTTTTAAGTTTAATATTAATTTTATTAGTTTCAGGTTGTTCAAGAATACCATTTCTTAATATATTTGCTAGTCAAGGACCCACGGTTGTTGAATTACCATCTGATGTAATTTCAATAACTAATGTAACTGTTTTACCTTCAACAACTGTTCGTGTAAATGATGAGTTTTCAGTTTTTTTTGAACTTTTAAATCAAGATGAATTCATAAAGGTTCCTGTAGATTATAATCTTTATGACACTGGTTTGTGTGATCCTATAGAAGGAGAACCCCCCATAACAGGGGCTTATACCATCGGAACATCTGCAGTTTTTCCAGGTGGTGATTTTTTCCCCCAAGAAACAAGATTAGTTATATGGACTTTTAAAGCTCCTTCAGCAGAGGAAATTGCAGCTATAAGTTTAACCTGTCCTATAAGATTTAAATTTGATTTTCCTTATAACGCAACAACTGAAATTGATGTTCTTGTAATTAGTGAAGCTCATTTAGAAGAATTGCAAAGAGCAGGAACAGCACGATCCTTTAAACCTACTATAAACGTTGGAAGAGGGCCTCTAAAAATTTATTTTGATTTTGGAACAAGTTTGCCTGTAAAAGATACTGGTTATCCTTTGCCAGTTTATGTGACAGTTGAAAACAAAGGAACTGGCTTATTAAGTGAAATTTTGAGCGAAACATTTACAATAACATTTCCTTCTGAGTTTGATTTGAGTAGTGCAAGATGTCCATATTTTTCACGCGTAGGCGATTCAAGTACCTTCAGAAATAATGATGATATTCCTATAATAAATAAAAAATCACTTGAAGTAAGATGTATTGGTATTAAAACACGTAGCTTACCTGAAGGTATTCCTGAGAGAACGTATTTTATAACAGCATCAATTGATTATGATTATTATTCAACAGGAGAAGTTAACGTTAAAATAGTACCATAGATTTATTTACCAAAATCTAATAATTTTTATGAAATATTTGCTACTTTTACTACCTATAGTTTTAATTTCCTTATGTTCATCTCTACCTAATATCCCATTTGTTTCTCAACAATTAGAAACTGTTATTAGTGATTTGTCAAATCCAGATATTTTTGTAAAAGTAGAAGCACTTAGTTCACAAATTAGAGGAGGAAGAGATTTTAAAGTATTTTTTGAATTAAGAAACAAACAATCTTATGATTTAACAGGTATTAATTTTGATGTTTATGACCATCCTTGTATTGAAGACAGTGGAAATTTTAAAATGGCTACTCCCCGTGATTGTAAAGACACAATATTAAAACCAAATGAAAGTTGTACATGGACTTGGAGATGGACAGCAAAAGGATCAGATATAGATAAACTGTGTCAAATAAAATTCGTTGTGTCTTATGCTGCTCACAACACATTGCACCAAGATATAGCAGTTTTATCAGCAGCTGAATACGAACGAAGAGAAATAGAAGGAACACTTGGAGGAATTTCCATTACATCTAGTTCTCCCCAAGGCCCGTTAAATATTTTTCTAACATTTTCTGAACCACAACCATTTTTAGCAGATCTATCAGGATATGGTATGGATATTAATTATCATAATAGAGGAAACGGTTTTTTTGAGAACATAGTTATTGGTTTAACAGTTCCAAGCAATATGTTATCTTTAAGTTGTGAAGATTATGAATCAGGGAGTTTAAGACAGCCTTGGAGTAATTATTTAAAATTCATAAAAGGAAGATCAGTTTCATCTATATGTACTTTTGATACTTCATCACCAGCTGTGATGGACGTTCAACCCTTTAGCATGGATATTGATTACACATACAAAATTTACAATACTATACCCATATCAATAATAGCAGGCGGTTAAGTTGAAAGATCAACTTCTTCTTCAGGACCAGGTCTAGGCCAACACCAGTGGTAATTTGACCAACAATTATAAATACGTACTTAACAATTTTATATCAGTGAAATCATGAAAATTAAAATATTAATTTCAATTTTAGCAATGGTTTTAGTTGCAGCTTGTGCAGGCATTGAAATACCAGGTTTCGGAGGAGCACCGTTATTAGGCGGAGCTAATGGTCTAGAGATAACCAGTTTTTCAATAGAACCATCTTCCGCATTTAGTGGTTCTTCAGTCAGACTCATGTTGGATGTTGAGAACAAAGGAGGAACTAATGTTCCAGATGGAGATGCTGTAGTTTATTTAACAGGTTCAAACTATGCTGGTTGGAGTGGTGCAGGATCATTTGAATACTTGGACTTTGAGCAAGATATGAAAGCAACAGATGTTGTAAGACAAATTCCAGCAGATTCCAAAAGATTTACTAAGTCATTAGAAGCACCAGCTCTTACTCCAGGTCAAACAAGACAAGACACATTCATAGCAAGAGTTTATCATGAATATGAGACAACTGCAAATGGTAATGTTTGGATTTATTCTGAAACTGAAGCAGAAGCAGCAAGAACTGCTGGAAGAGCATTGTATAGACCATCTTTTACTTATACAAGAGGTCCAGTAGGTATTGAAGTTTCCGTGTCTCCTGACCCTGTTATCATATATGGTACTGATAGCTCATTTACATTGTATGTAAAACTATCAAATCTTGGAGCAGGAACAATTTATGCTCCAGACATTTTAACGTATACTGGAGAAAGTAGAAGTGTTTCATTAACAACAGAACAAATAAACAGGGTTGATGTAGAGGTTGGCGCTGGTACACTTGAAGTTGGAAGTGGTTGTGAAGGTGCCCAAGAATTAATAGCAGGAAAAGATACAACTTTGGTTTGCGAGGTAACAATACCCGGTAGTATACCAAGTCTAGCTTCCTATGATTTAGGCGTGTCAGTGTCTTATGGATATTATACTGAAAGAACAACTATTGTAACACTTCAGGGAAGAGAAACAGCAGCAGAATGTACTACAGATGATGATTGTCCAGCATGTGAAGAATGTGTTGCTGGTGACTGTGAATATGTAGCAGAGGGAGAAGATCCTAAAGATGATTGTACTGATCCAGAAACTTGTGATGGTGCCGGAGGCTGTGCTTAATCAACTAACCCATTGATTTCCTTTTTTCAGTTCTAGTTTTTTCTATTTTTTATAATAGTTAATAGAATCATCATTATTTAGATAATATCCTTTCTAAATTGTAAATTTTTCGTAGTGTAAACAATATATTTCTCCATAAACCTAAATCTATATATATACGGCTTACAATTTTATGATAAGAAATAAAAGGTGATTTTTAAATGAAAAAAGAGATTTTGTTAGCTACGCTGGCTACACTTTTTATAGCAGGTTGCGCAGGTCCAATAACAAATATATTTCAACAACCAATTACATTCCTTGGAGGTACAGGACTAGTTATGACAGACTTTTCTTCAGATCAGACAGCAGTTTACGGAGGACAAACAAACAGGATAATGGTAACAGTCACCAACAAAGGAGGTCACTCAGTTCCAGATGCTGAATCATTAGTATACTTAACAGGTTCAGCCTTGGAACCTGCTGGCGACGACACAATATTCTGGACTACAGGCGATACCTTGATAAGGAAATTTAATACAGAAATGAAACCAGCTGATATAGTTGGAGATGTTCCAGCAACCGAAAAAATGATTACGTGGTCTCTAACAGCACCAAATATTTCAAAAGGTGAACAAAACAATTATCTCTTCATAGGAAGAGTTTATTATGACTATCAGACAAAAGTTACAGGAAATATTTGGGTTTATTCACAAGCTGAGTGGGATGCAGCAAAAGCAGCTGGTACAACATTAAACAAAGCAACTTGGAGCGCATCAGCAGGCCCAGTATCTGTAATGGCATATGTGACTCAAGACCCAGTAGTTTTGTACGACACTGAAAATTCATTTACACTAATAGTAAAGGTTGGTAATGCAGGTGGCGGTGTACTATATTCAGATGATACAATTGATTATAGTACAACTAACCCAGATAACCTTAATTTAACAACAGATCAAATAAACAGAGTTGACATTGGTGTTAATTTAGCTGGCACAGACTTGTCTAATGAATGTACAGGAGTTCAAGAACTGATTGGAGGAAAAGACATAACATTATCATGTGACATTACAATAACACCACCAGCAACATTCCAAAGTTTCCCAATTACAGTAACAGCAGACTATGGATACTTTACTGAAAGGACAGCTAGCGTTGTGGTCACAGGTAGGTAATTGTTTACTGTTTTGAAAAGTAGAGAAGCATTTCTCTACTCCCATTTTTATTATTTTTTAATATAACTGTCAATTCTTTTTTGAGGTTGTTTAATAGAAGCATCACCCTCTAATATTAACTTTCCATAAACCCCGTCATACCCAGGTTGGACCTTTATCTTGTTTTCTCTATTTTTTATTATTAAATCAACAAGTTTTTCATTAACTAAGAGCCTTAGTTTTTCTTTGTTAGCATCTAATAAAACATTTAATTCAGACTCAAATTCTTTTATTAGTTTTGTGGACTCATTCCAAACTTTCTTAGAAAAAGCTTGAGTATTATAAACATTTGCTATTAATTCTGATAAAGGAAGTAGATTTTTAAAAGGAATAGAATTTTTTGGAACAAACCCTTGATTTCTATCTGCCAGTTCTTCGACTCTATGTTCCACACCTATGGTTAATGGGTTTCCACAAACAGGACAAATATCCTCATATTTTTTTGATTCTTTAGGACTCAAACAAACATTACAGTTTCTATGACCATCCCAATGATACTTGCCATAAGCAGGATCAACTTCAATAGTATAAAGGAATTTTTTAGGACTCTTTTCTTTTATAGTTTTTATTATTTCTTCGTATTTCATTTTAGTGTCAAAAACATTCAACTCTCTGCCTAATCTGTTAGGCCAAGGACTGTGGCTATCACTATTTGAAACCAAAGTAAATCTATCTAGTGAAGACAGTCTCCAATTCATTGCAGGATCACTAGAAAGACCAGTTTCTAAAGCAAATATGTGTTTTGTCTGTTCTTTAAAACAATTTTCTATTGAATCAAAACCAGATTTGCTTCCAAACAAAGAAAACCAAGGAGTCCATATATGAGCTGGTATTATTACTACATGTTTAGAAACGTTAATCAAATATTCTGTCATTTCTGCACAATTAATCTTAGTTAGCATAGGTCTTCCATCGCTTCCCAAACTGCCATAATTTTTAAGAAAATCATTTATTTGGTCTACAATCTCAAAACTAGGAGCTAGAATAATATTATGAATTTTTCTTGTTTTTTCATCTTGTCTGTAAATATTTGAAACTTCTGCTTGAAGCATGAAAAAAATATCCCTGTTTTTGAATTGGAACAAACCAGTGTTTTCAACTTGTGTTAAACTTCTTTTTAACTCGTCTAACCAAATAGGATGTGTAAAGTCTCCAGTTCCTAAAAGATTTAAACCCTTAATTTTTGCATATTTTTCCAGATTTTCTATGTTCATTTTATTAGAAGTTGCTCTGCTGTAATGACTATGTAAATGTAAGTCTGCAAAGATTTTCATTTAAAACACTATTTAACTATGTAAGCAATAATAACTCCGTTAATTAGATTAACTATAAGACCTGATATTACCCAGTAGACTAACAACAACGATGGTAAGTTAATTAGTAAGTACATTGTTAGAAAATGTGGTATTCCTAGTAAGAATAATAGAAAACCAAAGTACAAACCCTTTTTAGGGATTTTTCCTGGTATACTATTTTTAATCATTGCATAAACTAGAGCATATATTATTCCTGTTATTACTGCAAACACAATTGAATAATAGTAAAATTCAGTTGGTGGTGGTCCTGCTGTTGGCATCATTATATTACTCCACACACAAACTCCAAGTTCTCCTGTGGTTGGATCAAAATCACAAAGATTCGGGTCCATGTAAAAATCCATTGTAGCATATGCCTCAATTGTATGAATGATTTGAGCTATTATTGCAATTATAATTCCTGCAACTATAATTTTCCAAGCTTTCATTTTTTCACCTTAGTGGGCCAGGCAGGACTCGAACCTGCGACCTCTACCTTGTCAAGGTAGCGTCATAGCCACTAGACCACTGGCCCATCTTATTTTAATTAAAATAACAAATATTTATAAGAATTATTTTCTTTGTATTAGTTTGTCTAAAAGAAATCTTATTTTTTTGACGTGTGGAGCTTTTTTGACTGTTACTTCAGGATTCATACCTTCTCCTCCACCACCCATACTCCACAATTTTATTGTACCAACTCTAAAAATTCTGTCAAACAAATTTTGATTTAAAGAATAATTGGCTACCTTTTCCCAGTAAATTGAATCTTCTTTAATGTTTATTATACCCCTTTTTTCTATAATTCTGAAATTTGTTATTGCATATTTATCAGTTTTTCTTAAAATTTCAGCAATTCCCATTAAAATAATTCCAACAGCAACAAGAAAAATCAAAAAATAAATATTATAATTCGGAATAAAAGATGAAATCGGTATAATATCAAAGAACAATAAAATACCAAGAATTATCATAATTATTGAAAAAAAGTACCAGAGAAAATATGCTAATCTTGTTGGGTTGAATATTAAATAAGTCTGTTCAGCCATACTAAATTGTTTGTTTTCTTTTAAATAAAATGATGCGCCGACCGGGATTCGAATAAGGAGAAACTACGTTTCTCCCTTAACCCTCTTCCTTTAGACATTACATAACCATGGACTAAAAAATGCGAGATAAACAGAGATGGCTCCAAATAAGAATATAAATAAAATTATTTTAGTAACTAAAGAAAGCTTCTTAATAAGATAAATAACAATTAATGGAATAATTATTGATGGTATTAACACTAAAATAGGGTTTATAGCACAATAAGTCATATAATTAATTTAAAATTCTTGATTTAAATACCATGTTTTTTATTAGGTCTAGACCTCATCCCGGTCAAGAACATGATGCGCCGACCGGGATTCGAACCCGAATCGTCAGCTTGGGAAGCTGATGTCCTAACCATTAGACTATCGGCGCACAAAAATTAATTGTTAAGAAATTATTTATTAAAAGATCTTTTTTTCCAAGACTTTCTTATCTTTAAAGCCAATTATTTCAATACCAAGCGCATTAAGCTCTATTTTGGCTTCATCTTCCAAAGCTTCATGGTCTATAACTAAAACAGAATCAAATTTCTTTTTTTTAGCATCATCCAAAAGTTTTTCTATACTTGAATATTTTCCAGCAAAACCCCAAGCATCAGCTATTTCTTCCATTTGTCTTACTCTTATTTCATCTGCTCCTAATGTAAATATAGCCATCATTTTTATCCCAATATTCCGCCAAATGCTTCTGCTGCTTTATCTTCTTCTTCTTTAATCTTTTCTCTTGCTTTTTTCAGATCTTCTTCATTAATTTCTTCAACAAACTCATTTATCAGTTCTTTACATTTTTCTACTCCATCTTCTGTTCCATCAATTAAAAAGAAACTTCCATCTTTTTCCATATCCAAAGATTTTGCATCTCTTACTGTTATACTTTGTTTGGCTGCTATATCAAAATCACTTCTTAATTTTTCTTCAGCTTTATTTACATTTTCTTTTTTAACAAACGTTATCCACTCCATTCTTTTCACTTTATATGATTTTTAAAGCGCATCTATTTAAATCTTTTTAAAAGTGAGGTAAGTTAAGATACAATAAATAGACCAAAGAATCTTTGTTTGTTTCATTCAATCACTAAAAGCCTCAGGCAGGATTTGAACCTGCGACCTACTGTTTACGAGACAGTCGCTCTAACCAGACTGAGCTACTGAGGCATAATACTATAAAATATTTGAAAATTATATAAGTTATTATGAAAGAAGCTATGTTCTATAAACAAGTTAAAAACGCTGTTAAATGTGGTTTATGTGCTAGAAACTGTATTATACCAGAAAAACAAGTAGGCTTTTGTAAGGTTAGAAAAAACATAAAAGGTAAATTATATTCTCTTGTTTATGGAAAACTAGTATCAGTGGCAGTAGATCCTATAGAGAAAAAACCATTATACATGTTTGCTCCAGGTTCTAAAACTTTATCAATTTCTTCAGTTGGTTGTAATTTTAGATGTAAGTTTTGTTGTAATTATGGAATATCACAAGAGTGGACACATGTTATTGGTGAAGATTATACTTCTGAGCAATTAATTGATTTAGCAAAAAAATATAATGTTCAGGGTTTTTCTTACACATATGTGGAACCAACAATATTTTATGAATTTTCTTATGATACTGCAAAATTAGCTAAAAAGAATGGATTGTACAACATGTTTGTTACAAACGGTTATACTTCTCCAGAAGCAATAAAAGAAATATCAAAATACTTAGATGCAGCTGTTGTTGATTTTAAAGGTTCTGCAAATACAAAATTTTATAATGAATTCTCAAGCGTTCCTTCTGTGGATCCAATATTTGATGCCCTATTAGCTTACAAGAAAAACAAGATTTACATTGAAATAACAGATTTAATAGTCCCTAAACTTGGAGATAATTTGAATGATGTTAAAAAACTTTGTAAATGGATAATCGAAAATTTAGGTAATGAAACTCCTCTTCACCTAATTCAATTCTTTCCAACTTTTAAATTAACAGATCTGCCCAGAACACCTCTTAAAACAATGGAAAAGGCCTATGAAATAGCAAAAAAACAAGGATTAAAGTATGTTTATTTAGGAAATGTTCATAATCATGAGTTAGAAAACACTTATTGTAATAATTGTGGTAATCCTGTTATTGAAAGAACGATCTTGGGTGTTAAAAAATCTTTTTTGAAAAAGGATTTAACATGTTTTCATTGTGGAGAAAAAATATCCATTTCAGGCGAAAAATGGATACCTGAGGGCCTTTGGAAATAAATTTAAAGGTTTAAGAAAGAAAATAATTCTATGATAACTGAGGAAGAAGCTAATGAAAAAGTCAGAGACGGATGGTTCAGATCTTGGATTGTTTTCGAGGCTCTGGCCATAAATGAGAGTGTGGCAAAGGATGCATTAGAATCTTTGATTAAAAAACTTGATAACGATGAAAGAGTGAAAGTTTATAAAAAAAGTTTTGGAGAAGCAAAGAAAGTTGAAAAACCAATTAAAAATGTTGAAGTTGGTTACTCAATAACTAGTGAAATTAATTTAGTATCTAAAAAGTTTGATAACCTTGCTCAAATTGCTATTGAGTATGGACCGTCTGCAATAGAAATATTAGAACCAGAAAAATTCAATTTAAATGTTGGAGAAGCTCAGGCAATCTTAAATTCAATTTCACAAATGATGCATAGAATTGCAGCATCCGGAGCTGGCGGGATAGTTTTCATGAAGGTTAAAGAGTGATAAAATGAAAAAAATTTTGATTTTAATATTCTTTATTTTATTTTCAGTTCCATGTCTCTCACAAGAAATGTATCAGTATTGGGTTACAGCAGAAATTTTTGAAAACAATAGTGTTAATTATAAATTAACCTTAATTTTTGTAGAACACCAAACACACAATTTTACTATATCCCTTGGTTCTCCCGATAATGTTAAAGTTAATTCTGTTGCAGATTGCAGAATTCAAACAGAAATGTTAGAAACAGATGTGGTTTGTATTATGGAGGCTTCAAACAGAACTGTTGTTATTATAAGTTATGATTCTGAACAAAAAGTTAGTAAACGAGATAGTTATTTTTTATTTACAGATTCGTTTAAAATGATAGATGATGTTGTAAATATTCCAATATTACTTAAATTGCCAGAAGGAACTGGCCTAAGAGAACCTGTAGAAAATTCTTATAGTCCACAAGATGCTTTAATAGGATCAGATGGAAGAAGAACAATTATTAATTGGCAATTAAATGATTTGAAAAAAGAAGAAAGAGTTGATGTTTCTGTAGCCTTTGAAAAAATTGGAGGTGGAAATATTATTATATCAGAATTTCCATTTCAATTTTTTATAGTAATTATTATTATAGTATTTGTAGGTATTTTATTCTTCTATAATTTTTATTGGAAACAAAAAACTGTAAAAATAATTTTACCTGTATTAAAAAAAGATGAAAAAATAATTTATAATACAATTATTAAGCATGGTGATGGTGTTAATCAAAAAATAATTGTTAAAGATAGTGGTTATTCTAAGGCAAAAGTATCAAAAGTTCTTAATAGTTTGAAAGAAAGGGGCCTTGTAAGACTTGAACGAATTGGCAGAAAAAACAAAGTCTATATAGAGAGGAATATTGAAAAGAAGACCTAAAAAGCCTTTAGAAACAATTAGAATGTACAAAAATTCTTATTTTAATTTCAAAATATATTCGGAAACAATAACTAATAGTATAGAAAACAGTTTCTAGAAGTTTATATATCCTAGTTTTATACAATAATTCTTATCAAAATTGGTGCCAGAATTTACTAGAAGTAATAATCTTTTTGGCGCGCAAGCGCATTTTGGCGCCAAGAAAGCGCATACACCGCGTAAAAAAAATTTTATATAAGTGAGGAGGAATAAAAAATGCAATTTAAAAAATTAGCTGCAATAGCAGGTTCAGCGCTTATGACAGGATTGGCATTAACAGGTCCAGTATTGGCAACAAGTGTAACGGAATTAGGAAAAATTGCAGACATGGTAACAGTAACAGATTCAACAGTTAGTTTCCCTGTATTTGTAATTGGAGCAGGTGCAGCAACAGGAGATGTTGCAGGTGCTCTTGACGTGGCTGTCAACATGGCAGCAAACGCTAAAACAACTTCAACTGTAACAACAGAAATTCCAGGAGAAAGTGTTACAGGCGGAGCAAAAGTAGCAACAAGTGGTATATTTTTAGAACCATATGCAAACCCACAACGTGTAAAAGGAATTATGACAGCTTCAGATATACCATCTTTGTTAGGATCAGGCACCTTCTCATCAACAACAGGTGGATCCTTCAATTATAAACAATATATATATTTGTTAGGAGAAACTGACTTAGGAACATCTAATCCAGGTACAAACTTTGCTAGTGTAGTATTTGATAGACCAACAACAGAAAATACTCCAAGATTATCATTTAAAGTACCATCAACTAAAGCACTTTGGACATACAAATTAACATTTTCAACTCCAGTTGCATTATCTAGTGCAACAAGTACAGCAAACCTACAAGCTGTTCTTCAAGGAACTACAATAAACATAATGGGTAAAGACTTCATTGTATCTGATTGTACACATGGAGGTACAACTCCAAATGGTTACATTCAAGATATAACTTTGCTTGGAGGTAAAAATGTTGTTACTGTAGAATCTGGAACACCAGTAACAATAACATCTGATGGATTAGATTATACAATAACCTTATCATCAGTTGTTGCTGAAACCTCAGGTTCAACAACAGTTTATACTGCAATAGGAGACATAAATGGAGAAGCATTCTCCTTAAGAGCAGGACAAACAACAATTATGGCTGATGGACAAACAACAATTGCTGCAATAAAAGTCTTCCAAGGAAAAACTGGAGCAGCAGACTTTGCAAAAATAGCAATTGGTGCAGATAAAATTAAGTTGACAAGAGGTAGTGGTTCAGGTTCAACAACAGGAACAGTAACAATAGGATCAACAACAGCAACTCAATTAGGATCTGATATAGTTTCATCTGAAGCAAACGGTTGGTCAGTGTTGTACATAACACACACACCACAAGATAATAAGTGGATAGTTATGGGAGAATCAATAGCAGATCCAATGTCAGGTGCCTTTAATATAAAATTCAACAGTGTAATTCCAGGTTTAACTGATGCGGCAAACAGACAAAATATAGTAATGTCACCTTCTGGATATGCAATGTACTTGAAATATAAGAACGCTGGTGATACTGAATACAACTTTGCTGCATTATATTGTGATAGCTGTACATCATCTTCACAAACCTGGAGATGGGCTTCAGCACCTACAACATCTCCTAACTGGAGAGATGTTGCATTTGATGAAAACATGAACATAAGTGCAGTTGACCAAGATTATTTTGTAATAAACAAAGGAGGTTTCTCTCACGTATTACGATTTACTGCATTTACAAACGCAACAAAAACATATACATTTACAGATGAAGCAGGAAATACAATAACAGCAACAGGTACACAATTTGGTACAGGAGATACTGCAGATTTGATAGTTGATGGAAACACCTTCAAAGTCTACTTGGTAGACCCAACAGCAACTGTGAAAACAATTAACGTTGATATGAATGGTGATGGAGCTATAGCAGGCAATACAAGTTACTATCCAAATACAGCAGGCTATGAGTACTCTTACCTTGTACCCAAGTTAATAACAACAGGACAAGGTGGTTTGTACTTCTACAGTGGAAATAAAACAGTCAGTGCACCTGCAAACGGAGCAAAAGTAGCAGTGGAAGCCGGTATGATACCATTGATAATAGGAAATACTACTGGTACATATTATTTGTACAATGGTGCAACAAGTCTCGGTCAAATTAGTTTGAGCACAATAAACAATGTTACTGGCACTTCAGATTCAAATTACTTGGATATTGTTGCGAACTGTGGTGCTTCGTCTTGTAATGTTGGTCTTGGAACAAGTGTTACAGGATTATTGACAAATCCAGGTTTCGTATTAGTCCAAGAAGCAAACCAAGGTGGACAAACTCACAACTGGTTGTACACTCCAATATTGTGGGATGATACAGCAAAAAGACCTTATGCGGGCATTACACTATACTCAGATGATACAAACTATCAAGACCATGCAATTCTAGGAACCAATACACAGTACAAGGGTATGACAACATACGGTACTACAACAGATCACTTGAGTACAACACTCGGAGGTTCTGCAACAATAAGTTATCCAGATGTATTCACATATGCAAACCTTTATCTTATAACACCAACAGGTGTAATATCAAGTGGTGGTGTTGGAGGCGAAGTAACAACTGATGTAATATTGCCAATTACATCTGATGTTGTTAAACTTGACAGCGAAGTAACATCTTCAGACAAAGCAAACTATGATATGGTATTGGTTGGCGGACCTTGTATCAATACTCTTGTAGCAGAATTAGCTTCCGACGGCTCATTCCCATATAGTTGTGCCGGTTGGCCAGGAAGAGACTTTGGAAGAATACAATTAATTGCTGACGCATTTGCATCAGGAAAAACTGTATTAGTAATTGCTGGTACAAGAATGCAAGATACAGATTTGGCAGCTAGAATTGTCCAAACAGGATTCCCAGGAGCTACAAACTCTCAAAAAGCGGCATCCTTTACAGAAGTTACAGGAACAGTTGCAACACCTAGCTATTCTTAATAGCTAGATAAGAAGGGAATACAGTTCCCCTTTTTTTCTTTTTCTTTTTATTTCACAACAATCAGAGGACAGAATATGAAAAAAATTTATATTATTATACCACTTATCATTATAATCATTATTGCTCTTTTCTTTCTATTAAAAGATTTAGATTTTTTTAAAGATACTCATTCATTATATTACGAGGGTGATGTAAGACATTTTAGAGCAAATATTTTTGAAGCAAATAAAACTCCTGTTTTTCCTAATGAAGATGCAATTAAAGACGTTTTATTAAATCCAAATGTTTTTAAGGTTTACATAGCTTATTTTCCTAATGACACTGAAAATGCTTTTTATGGTGCAGCAAGTTTTGAAATAGGAAATAAATTAGAAATTATTTATAGGCATTACCTTCCAGGAGAAGTAGCAAAGTTTAATGATGTGGATGGAAGTTCTTGTTTAGCATTTCTTGATTATGATAAATCATTATGTTTAAAATCACTTCCTATAAACTCAACTGATGATTTAGTTCCAACTTCTGTAGAACCAGTTATTTTATTATTAGGTCCTTCTCATGCTAACCAAACATCTGTGATAGTTAATAATAATCTTATAATAGTTCAAGGTAAAGATTTTTCTGAAATCAATAGAAAGTATACTGATTTAGATTTGGCTGTTGACAAAATGCTTTTAGTTTTAATGGAAGACTAACATTTAACATGTTTTTCTAATTCTCTCATTGTTATAGGGCTCTCTAACAAAAGGGTCTCATTAATTAAAATAGAAGGTGTTTTTTCAATATTATAGATTCTTTTAACCATCCCTATTGTAGATATATCCATATCAACTGGAAATGTTATGTAAATAATCTGGGGTCCACATTTTTGTTTTAAATCCCATAACACTCTATCTTGGAACCCCTGTTCTATAGTTTTATTATATTGAGAATAAAAATATATGACTGTTGAATAATTTCCATTACATGATTTTTTTAATTCTATACTATTTAACCAAAACTGTAAGTCCAGTAAAGCATATCTTTTCTTTTCTAAAACAAAGAAAGGAGCAAACCTATTAGTCATTTCATATTCTTCAACTTTTAAACCCTCTTCATAAATTTTGTCTCCTATTTTTAAGTTCTCATCTAAAAGAAAATCACAATATTCTGTTTTGTTAGAGAATTCTTCAATATAAGATTGCATGAGCCTTACATCATTCCATAAATTATCTATTTCTGTAATTCTGCTTTTAACCTCTTCAACCCTCATGCTGTCAAGAACAAATCCTACATACACTCCAACTAAAAAAACTATTATAGTTATAACTGCTGTTATTGTGAATATATTTTTCATATTACCATCTATATTTTCCTGTTAAAAACTTAAAAATACTATGCAAAAGATTGATAGGAAATATAAGAACATAAATAAAAGCGTAAACCATTAAATGTGTAGCTTTTTTTGGAAATTCTTCAACCTTTTTCATGGTCCCAAAATTTATTTTTATATACACTACTGTTAGTAGAGCTGTAAATAAAACCAAGAAAAGAAACATATCAGGTATTATTGTAAATGAAAAAACAAAGGGATTAAAACCAAAAATATAGGAGCCTATAAAGTAATGTATCCATCTATATGAAATATAAAAAATGAATATAAGACCTATAAATGTTAAAATATAAGAAACGGAAGACATTGGTAATAAAAACATACCTATGTTCTTAAATTCTTTGTTTAGAAAAAGATGAAAATACTTTAATGTTGTTTGCAAACTTCCTATATTCCATCTTATTCTTTGATCCCACCATTTATTTAATGTGTTTGGAACATTAGTATAAACTTTAGTGCCTAAAGCCATTTTTACTTGATATTTATATTTCATTAATCTCCAGGTTATTTCTATATCTTCTGTAAGATTCTTTTCATCAAAACCTCCTAATTTTAGCAAAACCTTTCTTTTATAAAGACTCATTGGGCCTGGAGTTACATAGATTGCATCCAAATATTCTAAAATTTTTCTTGACCATGCTATCATCATATATTCTAACTCTTGTAGTTTTTCTAAAAGACTTTTCGGATTTTTTATGAAAACAGAAGTTGTAACCGCAGCAACATTTTTATCAAAAAAAGGAATTGTTTTCATTAGAGCATTTTTTTCAGGATAAGAATCAGCATCAACACGAACAAATATCTCTCCTTTAGCACGTTTTAATCCAAAATTTAATGCATTGGCTCTTCCCCCATTCTTTTTTCTAAAGACTTTAATTCCTCTAATTCTTTTAGCTATTTCAAAAGTTCTATCTGCGGAACCATCATCAACTACAATTATTTCCTTTTTTCCAGGATAAACCAATTTTTTAACATTTCTAACAGTTCTTTCTATAGACTTTTCTTCATTAAAAGCAGGAATTACAATACTAACACTGGGAAATTTCTTTGATTTGGGTTGTTTAAACATTTTTTTCTTGTAGGTAATAAAGAGTAAAAGAAATAGGACCGTGAAATATATTCCCACGATTATGAATATGCTGTTTATAGTATCTATTAGTAGGTCCATTTAAGCACTAATTAATATTTTTTTGTTAACTTTTAATAGCTTCGCATAGAGACAGTTAAGAAGTCTCTTATACCTAATGATAGTCCTAATATCAAAATTATGATTTTTAAAAATCTTTTAAAGAAAGTGTCTTCCTTAGATCTGTCTACTAAAAACAAAACAGGCCAAACCACTGCTATTTTCAATGGAAACATTATCCAAGGTCCAAATATATCTATTAAAAAACTTGGCAAAACATGCTGTTCATAATATCCAAAAAACGTTATCGCAGTGAATGTTGCGCTGGCATCAAATAAATGTGAAGTTAAAATACCCACGTTTTCTAATGATAACAATTTTGGCTTTATTTTGTGTATGGAAAAGAAGATTAAGAACCAAACTCCAACTAAAAACAAAATAAACGAGAATGCAAAAAACTGTGTTATATTAGTTAGAGTTGCATTATACAACAGAAAGCAAATACCTATAATAAACATAGGTTTTTCATAGGACATCTTCTTCTTTTTAGTTACTCTTTCTATTGATATTCCTATTAAAAGAGAAGCTAGAGCTATTACAAATACAAAAAAGTAGATTGGTGGTGAACAAAAAAGATTGCTTTGATAAATACCTAATCTATGATCTCTTAAGGCTCTTGCCCAACCACCGTATATTATAAAAGGCAAAAGCCCAATAAAGAATTTTTTATCTATTTTTATTTTAAGAAATTTCATAAGTTTGTAAGTTCCTATAACAGCTAGAACCAGAATTAAGCCATAAGCTATTGTTCCAATGGGAGTATAATATCTACATAAAGGTATTAAGAAATTTTTGTTTATGAATTCTTCTAACATCATAATCGTTTCTTTTTAATTTTTATCCACATTACATTTAATAAAAGTACTATGGCCGAATAGAAAAAAACATTATACAACAAGCCGTCCCATCGTATATCTAAAAAATTATAAATCCTGTTTATAGTTATAACAGAGAATGGGAACCCATAATTTTCAAGTTCACCTATTACGTTGTATGGGATTAAAAAACTTATTGCAAGTATAATTTCAACCAAAAGTATCTGTTTCCAATATATTTTTATCTTATATTTTTTCTTCACAATATCACAATAGTTTCAATTTTCCTGTTATTTTATCTATTTTTTTATCGTTTGCAGGCCCTATTCCTAAAGCTGTTATGGTTCCAGGTTTAGTTTGAGTTAGGCCAGCATCTCTTATAAAACCACAAGGCAACTTTTCCTTTTTCGCTTTTCTATAGAATTTTTTTAATTCTTTTTCATCAACAACTTTTAAAACAACTTTTTTCATACCTTCTTTCATCCATTTTTCTCTTCCCCTTTTATTACATTTTAGAAAAGCTGCAAAACTAGCATGAGCACTTTGAGCAGCTATTTTACCCTTTCCCATTTTCAAATCAGTTCTTACTAGAATAGCTTGTTTCATAAAACCAAATCTGTTTTACTTATATTTATCTTTTTATTGCTATTAGAAATCTTTGCAAAGCTGACACATTAGCTAATATTGTAGTTATTACAATCAAATATGAAGCATATTGAAAAGAGAAATTGGAAATTAGAATAATTAAAAAGAAAAAAATCATTCTGTCAGTATGTTCTAAAATACCTCCCTTAACATCTTTTAATGTTCCCTTTTCAAAAGCTGCTGTTCTTGTATAAGTTGACATAAAAGATCCAAAACATAAAAGCAATAGCCATGCTTTCATTGAGATGATAAAATCAGGATAATTATTTAGAAAAAGTCCAAAGATTAATATAAACTCTACTGCTCTATCTATAACTCTATCAAGATATCCTCCTAATTTTGTTACTTTTTTTGTTACTCTTGCAACTGCACCATCTATCATGTCAATAAAAGCAGTTAATGCAAAAAGGATCGTTGCAATTAGAAATTCTTGATTAATTATGAAATAAAAGGTAATTAAAACAGATAATAAACCCAACCCCGTCCACTGGTTAGGAGATAAAGAAAACTTAGAAAATATAATACCAATTTTTCTTCCCATTTTATTAAAATAATTACTTTTCTTCCACAACATAATTATCTTTCTCTTTTTCCATCTATAAACATTTCTACTCTTTTTCTAGCTTCCTCATCATTAATTTGGATTGGGGGATGTTTCATAAAATAAGCAGAAGAAGAGTAAAGAATACCACCAATATTTCTATCAAGAGCTAACTTACAGCACCTTACAGCATCAATAACTACACCAGCTGAATTTGGTGAATCTTCAACAGATAATCTTAATTCTAAATTCATAGGAACCCCACCAAATAATTTTCCCTCCATTCTTATGAATGCTAATTTATTATCTTCTTGCCAAGGTACATAATCACTTGGTCCTATATGAATATTATCGTTTGATAATGGTTCATTTAGAACAGATTGAACAGCTTTTGTTTTTGATATTTTTTTAGAGTTTAATCTTTCTCTATTTAACATATTCAAAAAATCTGTATTACCTCCAGTATTTAGTTGATACGTTCTCTCTAATTTAACTCCTCTGTTTTTGAACAAATTTGTTAAAACTCGGTGTGTTATTGTAGCACCCAATTGGCTTTTAACATCATCTCCGATAATTGGGATATTCTTTTTTTCAAATTTTTTACTCCACTCTTTACTACTTGCCATAAAAACAGGCATACAATTAATAAAAGCTACTCCGGCTTTTAAACAACAATCTGCATAAAATTTTACTGCTTCGTCCGACCCCACTGGCAAATAATTCAGGAATATTTCTGCTCCAGAATTTTTTAATGTTTTAATTACATCTTCTTTTGTTGGTTCTTCTTCATCTGATAAAACAAACGCTTTGTCATCATCATAATTTTTCATATGTTCAGAAAAACTGTCAAGAATTTTTCCCATACAAACATTTACCCTAGTTTTTGGTATGTGTTTGCAAAAAATAGTTGTACAATTTGGCTTAGCAAAAATTGCTTCAGAAACATCTTTACCAACCTTTCTTTTGTCTGTATCAAAAGCAGCTACTACTTTAATATCACTGGGCATGTAATTTCCTATTTTATAATGCATTAATCCAATTACTTCGTTTTCACTTTTGTAAAAATGAATGCCTTGAATAAGTGCGCTAGCACAGTTTCCGATGCCTGCTATAGCTATTTTAATCATATTTTATGATATTGTAAAACATATATTTAAGTTTTACAGTCATAAAACATATTTATGGTTCAAAGGCCCATAGAGAGGTTAAAAAGAAAGGTAGAGAAGGAAAATCTCTGGCTCTTTATTTTATCTGCTTTATCTAAAAAAAGAAGATATGGAAAAGAACTTAGAAGACTTATAAAACAGAAGTACGGGTTTTTAACAGGCTTAATGACTTCTTATAAAGTCCTTTATTTACTAGAGGTAGGAGGTTTTGTTAAATCAAAAAAGGAAGGTAAGATTGTTTTTTATGAAATCACAGAAAAGGGCAAAAAAGAATTAAAAGAAGCCAAAAAAATAATGAAAAACTATGTTAAGATGATCTAATGATAATTCCAAAAAAATGGATTTTAGTTATAATAACAATAATTATAACAGTTTCTATTTTTGGTTGGTTATTTTGGAGTAATCAGGATTTCCTTTTTTCCCTAATGGAAAGATACGGATATTTTGGAATTTTTTTAATTAGCTTGGTAGAATCTTCAACAATAATATTTCCATTTGGTTTTGCTATAATTATATTCACATCTCCAACACTTTTTAGTTTAAATCCACTTTTAGTTGGTTTGATTGCAGGATTAGGAGCTGCAGTTGGAGAGTTTACGGGCTATGGTTTAGGTTTAGGAGGAAGAAAAGTCATAGAGAAAAAATATAAAAAAGATATAGAAAAAGTAGAAAAATTATTTCAAAGATATGGAGGATTTCTGGTAATAGTTTTATTTGCTGCAACACCTCTTCCAGATGATATTGTTGGTCTACTAGGAGGAACTCTAAGATATCCTTTGAAAAAATTTTTTATCGCATCTTTAATTGGTAAAATAATATTGAATTTAGCTTTAGCTTATGCAGGATTTTATGGATTAAATTGGATTTTAAGTATATTTTCTTTTCCTTCCTGATATTCTCCATTCAAGAGATCTAATATATTTCTTAGAAACTGTTCTGGCTGTTTCTATAAGAGAGGTATGTTTTCCGAAGATTTTTATTTTCTTTTTTAAAATTGCGTTTATGGGTTCTCCATTAAATATTATTCCTGCATTTCCAACTTCTCTTGCAGAGTGGGCATCACTTCCAGCTGTAAACGGTTTCTTGAATTTCTTAGCTAGTTTCAGTGCTCTGTTGTTTTGTTTTTTTGCTAAAGTTGAATTATAAACTTCTATAGCATCAGCTTTTGCAGCATTTTCACCAGCACATTGTCTAAAAAAATAACTTCCAAAAGGATGCGGAGCCACTGCTATACCACCTGCATCATGAATTTTTCCTATAGTTTCTTTAATGCTAAGACCCATTGGAATATCTTTTTTTATATCTAAACCAATTATTTCTCCTTCCTTTGTTCTTATTTCAGAACCAACAATTATAATAAAATTTTTAAATTTCTTTGCAACTTTTTTTGCAACTAAACCGCCTTTAATTGTGTTATGATCAGTTACTGCTAAACCGTCTAAACCTCTTTTTATAGCAACCTTTATCATTCTTAATGGTGTGTCTATTGCATCAAAACCCCAAAACCAATGTTTACTATAAATTGTATGACAATGGCAATCCATTTTCATGTTACCATGGCTCTTTTTTTATTTTTATTTTATGAGCTATTATGTTAGTTACCCTATGAACTATTGGTGTTATTAAAAGCATTATTAAAAACATCCAAATTGTTATTTCAGTTAGCCAAAAAGTAAACAACGATGCCCCTATAATAAAATTCCATTGATCTAACAATGGAACATCTGAACCTCTTTTTAACCCAAATCTTCTTTTTATAAAACTCCCGCCCAAATCACCACATAATGCCCCAAAAGATATCATAAAAGCAATAAAAAAATTAATATTAGTTAATTGAACTCCAAATTGCATTGCATAAGCATTTAAGTTTGGATAAAGATAAGCCTCTAAAGCTCCAATTAAAAATCCTGCAGCTAAACCCAATATGAATCCTTCAATTGTTTTTCCATCTCCGAATATTCTTTTTTTGTGCCATTTTCTTTTAAGATCTATAGGTCTTCTACCATTAGCCAATGGAGGAAAACCATTGGCAGCATATGCTGGAAAAAGTATTAACAAAGAGTTTACGAACTGTAACCACAAATCAACCATTCTACCACTATGAAATCTTTGAACCAATTTCTATATCTTTTTCAGGTTGTAAAATAACTACCTTATCATCTTTTTCTGCTGCTAAAATCATGCATTCTGACAAAATATTTGCTATTCTTTTAGGCTCTAGATTAATTACGAATATAAATTTCTTATTTAAAAGCTCTTCTTTTTCGTAATTCGGTTTTATACCTGCTATGGCTTGCTTAATTCCCAAATCTCCGAAATCGACTTTAAGAACATACATTGGTTTTCTAGTTTCTGCGTCCTTGACTTCAATTACCTTGCCTACTCTAATATCCATTTTCTTGAAATCCTCTATTGTTGCCATGAAAATAAACATTACCTTTATAAAATAAAAATCTATCTATATATATGAGCAAACTCAAGATTTTGACAATTACCTTTTTTGTGTTACTTATTCTATCCTTTCCAGTTTCTCTAATATCATATAAAGCCTTTTCAATGCTTCTTTTACTCGAAGCTTTGATTATTGCAGTAAGCCTTTACATATTTCTTTCAGGTCTTAAAATCAAAAAAATAGGAAAGATTAGAGTAGAATTAGTCCAATATCCATTTACTTATGTTTTAAGAGCATACGCAAAACCACACAATTTATGGGTAGTTTATGATGAGGGAAAGAAAAAGTTTAGGCCTGCAAATTGGAAAAACCTGCCTGTAAGAGTTGTTTTAGTAACTCTAATAGGAATGTTTTTGTTATACACATCTTATTTGATTTGGTTTACACTATTTCAAGTTCCAATGCTAATACCATTTAGAGCAATTGTTTTGTTTATGTTCTTTTTTATGGGACTTTACAGTCTAGCTTTAGGTTTGTACAGACTATTTTGTCTACATAATGAAAAAGCAGAAAAAGTTTACAAGTTCTTGAATAAGAACAGATTTTTAATTAACTTAATAAAAAAAGGCATGTTATATGTGCATGTTACTCCCAATTTTCTAATTAAAGACGGTTTTGTGACTTCTGTTGAGTTTATATTAATGGAAAAGGTTGAGCTTGAAAGATTAGAAAAAGTTCTGATTAATACTGCTAAATTAATTCAAAAACTTTAGTTCTAAGAAGTAGGTGGAACTGAAGATACTGCTAATAAAGATATTGAAAGCATTACTATAAGTACAAAATAAAAAAGGAATATTACTAATAGGATCTTTGATGAACCAAAAACAAATTTTATTATAAAAAACAGAACTATAGAGCCAATTAATATAGCAATAACAAAACCAGCTGGATTAAGTCCAGATATGATTGATAATGAGATAAAAAGATCAATCATTTTTATGTAAACGATTTGAAAACTACCAATAAAGTTTTCAATTAAGGCTCCCAATAATTCAATCAAAATAACAATTGGAGATTCTACCATATCAAAATATTACTTTTCTATTAAAATAAATGCCCCCACCGCGATTTGAACGCGGATTAACTCCTCCGCAGGGAGTTGTTCTATCCAAATTGAACTATAGGGGCAAATAATAGTTGATTTTTAAAACTATTAATAAAAGTTATATAAAATATTTTTATGCTTGAAGCCTTAGAAAAATATCTAAAAAGCATTAGAAAAACAGACCTAAAAAAACTAGAAAAACCAGTTAAATGTTTTGTTATAGAACCTTCAGGACAGTCTAAAGGCTGTGAAATTAAGATAAGGAAAAACCCTGCCTTTTATTCTAGATCTAGAATAGCTCCTGAAAGAGAGTCTAGAAAAATAGAAACAACTTCTCTTGGTTTTAAAACTCCATCATTAAAATGCTTCTTTTGTAATCCTACTGAATGTGCTAAGTTTTCAAAAGAAACAGGATTAAAAAAACAATACATCTTAAATGAATCTCTTGCTTTTTCAAATTTGTTTCCATTTTCGAAAATACATGGTGTGGTAGTTCATAACTATAAAAAACATGTAATAGATCCAAGAGATCTTATGTTGAATAATTGGGTAGACAGTATTAAACTTGTACAAAAAATAGGAAAAGTTTCTAAGAAAAAATATGTTTCTTTGAATGTTAATTGTGGTTCCAAAGCAGCATCTTCTTTAGAACATTTTCATGGCCAGTTTCATTGTGAGGACACAATTTTAGCCAAAACCGAGTTATCTTTGAAATTAGGAACTAAAAAATATTGGAAAGCTTGGGTCAAAGCTTTGCTTGAAAGAGAATTGGTTATAGATTTTGACCCAGAAAGTAAAGTTGTGTTTTTTGTTGAGTGGTCACCTGTTTTTGGAAAAACAGAGTTTGTTGTTATGACTTTAGAAACTTCTAGTTTTCAAAAAATGAATACTAAAGAAATAAATGCTGTTGCAAGATTTATAGACAAGGCAGTAAGAATTACAATTGATAAAGTTTCTGACCAATTTAATATTATTAATCTTAGTGCAGCTCCTAGAGATGATTTCTGCAATCAGTTTAGAATATTTTCAAGAGCTCCCTTAAGTCAAGGAATAAAAGCTTGGGAAGGTTACTTAGAATTTTCAGAAGAAACAGTACCACATATAATTCCTGAAAGACTTGCTAGTATTGCAAAAAAATATTAAATTTGTTTTTTAATAATTTCAGAATATTTTGATATCAATTCTTTTAATCTTTTTTTATTCTTTGCTTCTACACATAAATTTACTTCAGGTAGTGTGTTACTTGTTCTTATGAGAACCCATTCTATATCGTTTAATTTTATTTTGAAACCATCCATTATGTCTATAGAATTTGGATATTTTTCCCTTAATTTTTCCACAACTTTTATTTTGTTTTCATCTGTTTTAGCATTTATGTACAAACTTTCGATAGGATGAAATTTTATTTCTTTAATTAATTCATCAAATTTCCTGTTTGTTTCTTTAAGGATTTTAGAGAGATATAAAGTTGAGAGAATACCATCTGAAAAGGGGTAAATTTCATTAAAATAAAAATGAGAGCTTTCTTCTCCGGCAAATAGAGCATTTTCTTCTACAATTTTTTCTTCTATGAAACTATGGCCAATCCTAAACCAAATAAGTTTTCCACCAAGATTTTTAGAAAAGTTTTCTAATTCACTAGCACAATTGAATGTTGCAACAATCTTCCCTTTTTTTATTTTTAATATATTTTTAATAAAAATTCCATTTATGATACTCGAGTCAACATATTTACCAGCAGAACTAATGAAAACAGATCTATCCGCATCACAATCAAAAGCAACACCAAAATCAGCTTTTTCTTTTTTAACAGTTTCTTTTGCAGTGTTTAAGAGTTCTCCCCAAGGCTCTAGTCTATGAAATCCATATAGACTTGCATCTGGTTTATCATGTAATGGTATTATATCCAATCCCATTTCTTTAAAAATTTCAATGGCTTTTACACCAGCACCACCTAAAAAATCAACAACAATTTTTCCATTAACATTCCCAATTTTATTTTTTAAAAAATTACTATATTCTTTTATTATGTTCTTCTCTTCTGTAACCTTTCCATTATTTCTAACAATGAATTTTTCTGAATTAAAAACATTTTCAAGAGTTTTCATTTCTTTAGTAAAACTAACACCATTTGGTTTAAATATTTTAAATCCATTCCATTCCACAGGATTATGACTTGCAGTTATATGACAACCAAATATTTTATTTTTCCAAGCAAAAAAATAGGCAATGGGATTTGGGGCCATTCCCAAAGAGATTACATTACAACCAGTAGAAACTAAACCAGAAACAAAATTTTTTAATATAATGGGAGAAGAGGGTCTTGTATCATAACCAATACAAACTTTTTCTTTTCCCTTTAATAAAGTTCCTAGAGCTTTACCTATTTTTAATGCCACTTCATCAGTAAGATCTTTTCCATAAATTCCACGTATGTCATAAGCCCTAAAAATACTCATAAATATAATTAACTTATCTTAATTATAATTATGCGTGGCATAACAGCAGCTTTCCAATTTTTGATAATTATAATGATTTTAACATCAATAGCCACTCTTTTTTGGTTTTTTGCTTCAGGAACAATTGAGGAATTAACAACATCTGGAACTGAAAGAACCGAAAGAACAAGAGAGATTCTTTCTAGTTGCATGATAGTAGAGTCTGTTTATGAAAACAAAATCTTTATAAAAAATTGTGGTGAAGGAATAATAGTTAATGATAGTTTAAATGTTTATTTAGATGATGAGCCCCTTGAATTTAATATGACTCCTGAAACTGTAAGAAAAGGTGAAATAGGAACTATAACAGCTGACATATTAGGACTAGGTAGAGGAGACCATGATATAAAAATATCTAATCCAAGCTTACAAATTATCCAGAAGGTGGAAGCCATTTTACCAGATTCTGCTGTTTTAGTTTTAGATTTTGATGAAGGTTCAGGAACAATGGCTTATGACAAATCTGGATATAGGAATGATGGAACTTTAATAAATATGGAACCTGAAGATTGGGTTAATGGTAAATTTGGGAAAGCTTTAGAGTTTGACGGAACTAATGAATATGTTGAAATTCTTGATTCAGAAAGTCTACATTACACAGAGTTTACTTCATGCGCATTGTTTAAACTGAATTCTTATATCAACTATGCTTCAATTGTATCTCGAAACAGACCACATTTAATGAGGTTTTGTGAAAGACCAGGTGACATGTACACTTATGTTTACTATAATGATGTCATTTATAATAACACGAAATGGGATACTAATTTAGAGCTTAACAAATGGTATTATGCCTGTTTTAGTTTCAAAAGACCAACATTTTATTTTTACATAAATGATAATCTTTTTGGCAACGGAGCATTTGATTACGATCTTATGCAAGACTTTGGGCCTGTTACTGTTGGTGGAATATGGGATCATTATTTCAACGGGGTAATAGATTCAGTAAGAATTTATAATAAAGCCCTAACTCCAGAAGAAATTTTTGTTTTAAAAATGAAATAATCATTCTTTATGAGAATGTAAAACCATAACATGAACCTTTGACATATCTTCTATGCTGTATTTAATTCCCTCTCTACCTACTCCAGAGCTTTCGTCCCCACCAAATGGAAATACACCTAAACCATGAGTTGGATGAGCATTTATATGAACAGAACCAGCTTCAATTCTTTGACCTGCATCAAGTGCTTTATCAATGTCTTGTGTAAATATACAAGCATCCAAACCATATTCAGATTCATTTGCTAGTTCGATTGCCTCTTCATAATCTTTAACCCTTATAATTGTAACAACAGGTCCAAATGTTTCTTCCCAAGCAATTCTCATATCTCTGTTAATAAAATCTAGAACTGTTGGTTCAAAATATCCATGATCATATTTTTTCCCACCATGTAAAAGTTTTGCACCTTTTTTAACAGCATCATTAACTAATTCTTCAACTTTTTTGGCAGCAACTTCATTTATCAAAGGTCCAACAACAGTTTCTGGGTCTCCGGGATTTCCAAGTTTCCATTTTTTAACTTCTTCTAACATGGCATTAACAAATTTATCAGCTATTGATTCTACAACTAAAACCCTGCTTATTGAATCACATCTTTGGCCTGAGAACTTTAAAGAACCAATTGCAACTTCTTTAACAGCTATATCAAAATTACAATCTTCTAAAACAATTGCTGGTGCTTTTCCTCCTAATTCTAAATGTAGTTTTTTCATTCCAGCAATAGATGCTATGTGTTTTCCAACTGCACTACTTCCTGTGAATGAAATCATATCAATCTTAGGGTGAGAACACAAGTAATCCCCTATTTCTGAGCTTGATCCTGTGACTATATTTACTACACCATTTGGTAAACCAGCTTCTTGCATAATTTTTCCAAACATTAACAAACATATAGGATCAGCACTTGCAGGTTTAACTACAATTGAATTTCCAGCTGCTATTCCAGGAGATATTTTTGCAATCCCTGTAAACAAAGGATAATTAAATGGTGTTATTGCTAATAAAACACCTAAAGGCTGTCTAATAACCATTCCCATTGAATCTTTTTTACCCGCAATATCACCTTTTATTAGTTCTCCTCTTATTTCCTTTGCCTCATCAGACGCGTAATGTAGTCTTCCTATTGAAGCATGAAGTTCTCCTTCAGCTAGTTTTCTTGTTTTTCCAGATTCTTTCATAATTATGTCTATGAATTCTTCTTTGTGTTGTTCTAATAAATTTCCCATTTTATCTAAAATATCTCCCCTTTCAGAGGCATTCATGTTTGCTATTTTTGATTTTGCTTTAAAAGCAGCTTTAACGGCCTTTTCAGCATCTTTTTTACTAGCTTTCTGAACCTCTGCTATTAAAGAACCGTCAGCAGGATTTTTAATTTCAAAGGTTTTTTTATTAGAAGATTCTTTCCATTTTCCATTAATTAGAATTTTGTAAACAGTTTTATTTTCCTTAACAAATCTTATTGAATCAAACATTTTTCTCTAATAAGAATACTCTATACTTTAATATATTTGTATTGCTCTAGTAATGGATTCGCAGGTTCAAATCCTGCCCTCCGCACTAATAAGAATTTAAATCTTATCTGTTATATTTTAATTTTGTGATTTCATGGCTATCCTTTCAAATGTCGACATAGAAGAAGAAATAGATTCAGGCAGAATTATCATAGAGCCGAGACCTACAAATATAGGACCAATATCTGTAGATTTAACTGTAGATGAAATCTTAGAGCTAGAGATGAAATATCCTAAAGAAGTATTCGAAGACTTGTATAATCTTGGATGTTATACACTCAAGGATCTTGCTGATCTTGTTTGTTGGAAAACCAAGCGTCCAGATGCTTTGGATGACGGATACTTGCTAAGAAAATATCGGTGGTATATGGTAAAACACCATGAAAAGATTCAGTCTGAACCTTTCGAGTCTAGACTAGTGAAAAGAAGTTCAGCAGCAAGAAGAGGTATATTTCAATTAGCTGAATCGATTGAAGATAAAACACCTACAGAAGTCATAGTTCCTTTCATTTCAAATGTTGTAAAAAAAGGAGAAAGCATAACACAGCTTGTTTTTAAAGAACCTGACACTATACCTTTAACAGCTGAAGAATTTAATCGCTTAAGCAGAGATGATTTTGGATACTTTGATGAGCATGATCAAATAAAGCCAGACATGCTTCTCGTGACGGCTCCAGGAATTACCGAAAAAAAACTCCATAGAATTATGAAAATAGAAGAAGCAAGACTAGGTCTCACAATAGATCCAGTGGTGAAATATTTCAACGATTCGGAAGATAAGAATGGAATTTTATATTCCAAGAATAATTTTTTAGAGATAAATTTGTGTGATAGATCCGTTCCAACATTTGGAGGACATATAAAATATTTTACTCTAGCAAAGAGCATTGAAAAAATACACATCGGAAACAAATATGTTGGAGAGCTCACACGTGCTGTTCCAACACCTCTCTTTCAACCAGTCGACTGGAGCGATGCTTTGGTGCAAATGCTTAAAGGGCAATATATTCATGCAACAGTCACGAACTGTTCTGCGCCTTTTATCCAACCAGGCTCTAATGGTCATGTTGTTTTTGAGATACCCCAGGGATCTGCACTACAACCTTATATTAACATGTCTCTCACGCTTACACCAGTCAGAACTCCTGGGATGCCATATAGTAATAGGTTAAACAAAACAGGAGAAATAATTTTACCATAATTTAAATTCTATTTTTATAATCTTTACAATCATTTTAATGTTACTGCTCTTAATCTCGAGTCTGTAGCAGGCTCCGCACCTCCTTAAGAAATCTTTATATTAAACCTTTACAATTTGTAATGTATGAAAATTACGCTAAGCGTTATTAAAGCTGATATAGGAGGATATGTTGGACATTCTTCAAGTCATCCAGAAATTCTTGAAATGGCAAGAAACATTCTTCAAGATGAGAAAAACAAAGGTTTTATTATTGATTTTTATGTGACAGCTTGCGGAGATGATTTACAACTAATAATGACTCATCAGCATGGTGTTGATAATAAAGATGTACATGCTATGGCTTGGAATGTTTTCAAAAAATGCACAGAAAAAGCAAAAGAACTAAAACTTTATGGAGCTGGTCAAGATTTGTTAAAAGACACTTTCTCAGGAAATCTAAAAGGAATGGGACCAGGTGTTGCGGAGTTGGAATTCGAAGAAAGAAAATCAGAACCAGTTATTATTTTTATGGCAGACAAAACAGAACCAGGAGCATGGAACATTCCTTTATACAAAATGTTTGCAGATCCATTCTCAACAGCAGGTCTAGTTATTGATTCCAATATGCACGGAGGATTTACTTTTGAAGTTCATGATGTTATAAAAAATAAGAAAGTTGAATTAAAATGTCCTGAAGAGATTTATGATTTATTAGCATTGATCGGACAACCTGGAAGATATGTTATAAAACATGTTTGCAGAACTTCGGATAAATTATATGCAGTTTCCACATCTACAAGTAGATTGAGTTTAATTGCAGGAAAATATGTTGGAAAAGATGATCCAGTTATGTTTGTAAGAGCACAACATGGCTTACCAGCAGTAGGAGAAGTTTTAGAAGCATTTGCACACCCATGGATTGTTGCTGGTTGGATGAGAGGAAGTCATCATGGTCCATTCATGCCTGTGGCTGTTGAAGATGCCACACCATCAAGATTTGATGGACCACCTAGAGTTATGGCATTAGGTTTTCAATTAGCTAATGGAATGTTAGGTACACCAAGAGATATGCTCAAAGACAAATCATTTGACAAAGCTAGATGGGAAGCATTAAAAATTGCAGATATTCTAAGAAGACAAGGACCATTCGAACCACACAGACTAGGAGCAGATGAAATGGAATACACAACATTACCCGCAGTAAAAGAAAAACTAAAAAATAGATTCAAGGATATATAATGTTAAAGCCCCCTATTTTAATAATTAATTTGAAAGGATATGAGCAAGTTCTTGGAGAAAACCCTATGAAGTTTGCACAAATTGCTAAAAAATTAACAGATAAACACAAAGTAAATATTTTAATTGCTCCTCCCGCTCCTTTATTAAATGAAGTTGCTGAAATAACTCTAACAGTTTCTCAACATATAGATCCTTATGAACCTGGAGCTCACACAGGAGCTTTACTTGCCAAAGAAGTAAAAAAATTAGGAGCAATTGGTTCTTTAATTAATCATTCTGAAAAAAGAATTCCTCATGAAGACATTAAGAAATGTGTTGATTTATGTAAAGAGTATGATTTAGTATCAATTGTTTGCGCAAAAGATATTGAAGAAGCAAAGAAATTAGCAGAATTCAAACCAGATTTTATTGCAGTTGAACCGCCAGAATTAATAGGAGGAGACATTTCTGTTTCAACTGCCAAACCAGAAATAATTAAAAATTCTGTTAATTCTGTTAAGAAAATTTCTCCAAGAACTTATGTTCTTTGTGGAGCTGGAATCAAAACAAGAGAAGATGTTAAAAAAGCACTTGAGCTTGGAGCAAAAGGAGTTATTTTAGCATCAGGAGTTGTTAAAGCAGGAAACGTTGAGAAAGCTATGGAAGAATTAATAATGGGTATGTTATGAAATTTAATATAAACAAATTCAAGGGTAAGATCTTAAAAATGAAAGTTAAAGATGCAGTCATAGGTGATAAGAATATCTACAAGAATATTAAAGGTCATGAAAACGATATTAATGAGGTTCTAATTGACTTGCCTGTTAAAAAAACTGGTTTAAAGAAAATTATTCTTTGCATGAATTTTCTATATCCTGGAAAGGTTAATTCTGAGTTTAAAATGACCAGAGGTCATAAGCATAATGCTGAAGAACTTTATATTTTTTTGAAAGGTAGAGGACATATAATTGTTGATAAGAAGAGAATTAATATTAAAAAAGGAGACATAGTTACTGTTCCTATTAACAAGTATCATAGAGTTGTTAATACTGGAAGAGGTAAGTTAGCATTTCTTACAATATTTGAAAAATATAGTCATGGACATCTGAAAAAATATTAATAGTGTTTTTTACTGCCGTGGGGGTAAATTTTCTTTTTCTACAATTTATTCCATATTATTATTATGACTATTAACTGGTGATAAATTATGCGAACAGAAAGACAAATAATTAGAAAGGATTTAAAAGCTAACATGGAAGAAATATTTTTAAGAAACATATTAAGAGGACCTGTACATGGTTACAAGCTTATTATTGAGCTTAAACAAGATTATGGGATTCCTTTTGGTCCTTCTGAAGTTTATCCATTATTACATGAGTTAGAAGAAAAAGGTTATGTTAGTTCAAGAAGAGAATATCCTGATAATGACAGACCTAGAAGAGTATATTATTCTGTTCCTGTTAAAACTGCTGGAAGATTGAAAAAAATAATAGACATTAAAAACCAAAATAGAAGAGCAATAAATAGAAAATCCAACGAATCTCTAACTGTTCAATTATGTGAGCCTCTGGTTATAAGGTAATAATCTTCTATTTTTTAAATCTTTCTAAAGCCATGTTATGAGATTGAATATAGCTATTAACTAAATTTTTCCAGTCAGCTAAAGCGGCCAAGTCTTTTGCTATAGCTTTCTTAGGTATTCTTTCTTTTCTGTTCATTGTAACAACATTCCATAACATTTCATACAATTTTTCAACAACTTCTTCACGAATTTTTCCATCCCTCCCCAAGACCATTATTCCGGGTTTTTTGCTTTGATCGGAATTTTCTCTAATAAATATTCCAAAACCAGCAAAATCAGATGTTATTGATAAAACTCCATTTGCAGCACATTCTAAAGGAGTGTATCCCCAGGGTTCATAATATGATGGAAAGACACCTAAATGACATCCTTGAACAGCTTGTTCATAATTCAAACTTAATAGTCTATCTGTTGTAGATAAATAAGAAGGATAGAAAATAACCCTAACTTTATCATCAATTTTATTCAAAAGATTATTTTTCTTAAAAGCATTTACAATTAAATCATCTTTATCAACAATATAAGCAGAAAGCGGAGGATTTCCTTTTCTCTTAAAAGCAGATATTTTTCTTTTACACTCTTCTAAAAATTCTTTTCTAAATATAACTTTCATTTTTGGCATTCTGCCTTTTGTAAGTAAATCTAAAATTTTTTCTTCTATAAATGGCAATTCATCAATTACAGTTTCCCTCATATCATCAAATAATTGAGTACTTTCCATCAGTTCTATATTTTCCCTTGCGTCTGACCTGGGAACAAAGAAAAAAACAAAAACATTTTTCTTAACTTTTTCTTTTTTCATTTTTTCATTAAGTTTTCCTAAAGATTCTATGAATATATCATAACCTTTATTTCTGAATTCGTATCTTCCTGATGTAAAGAAAAACATTGCATCCCAAAGATCTGTTTTATAATAAGGATTGAAATAAGCACTTAGGAAGTTTTTAATTTTTGCTCTATATTTTCTATGCAATAAAACAAAATCTTCCATTGTTGGGAATTTATCAATATCCAAACCATTTGGCAATATTATATCAGGTCTTTTTCCTAGTATGTAATTTGCTTCTCTAGCTGTTATTTCAGATGTTGTTGAAAAAACATTACAGTTTTCAGCACAAACTTTTTCCATTTGATGTTTTGCCTGAACACCATATTTATAAGATCTTTTTGGGTTTATTGAAATGTTTTTATTAAGCGCTTCATCAACTTCTTTGTACAAATCATCTCCCCAACCAGCTATTGTTCTTCCCAACATTGTTGCATGTGTTGTAAAAACAGTGGGAATATTATTTTTTAAGTATAATAAAGCAGCTCCAGACAACCATTCATGAAAATGAGCAACAATTTTTTTATTTTCAAAACAAGGAATCATTTTTTCTATAAGCATTCCAACTGTGGTTGCCCAAGCAACAGGCTCATCAAAATCAAACTTAGTTTCCCAAGAATCAATCTTATAATTTTTCCATAGCTCTTTTTTTATATCATTAACTTTTTCTAATAAATCATCAAATTCAACTAGTATTACATTTGGTTTTCCTTCAACGAGCCACTGTCTGTAATGGCATTTAATTCCTTTTTTATTTAAACCAGAAAAAACTTTTTCACAAAATTTTGGGGGTTTTTGTTTTATTGTTTCTAAAATAGCTCTTTCAGGATAGTAAGGACCTATAGCAAAGTAATTCTTTTTATAAGTTTCAACCATTCTTGCAGCCTTTGACTCAAGAACAGCATATATTCCACCGACTTTATTACATACTTCAAAAGCTACTTCAAACAAAACATCTGCTTGTGCTTTCATATTACAACCTCATACCATTATTTATTCAATTTCTTAAATAATCATCACAAAAATGTGACCATAATTGTATAGGATTTTTAACAGGAACAAGATTATTAGTATTTTTAAACGGATAAGGATTTTTGCCTTCAGGTAGGGAAAACAATTCATTGCAGTAAAATATTGCACTCTCGTTCATTTGGTGTTCTAAATTGCTTTCTAGAATTTCTTTTATTAAATCTACTTTGCCTATTATTTTCAAATACTTAATAAGATATGGTGTGTCTCTAGGCCAAACAACTGCTCCATGATATTGTTGGTCATTGTAATATATTCTATCTTTTATGTTTCTGCACAAAATACCAAATATTTTTCCATTATTTTTAACCAACAATTTCTGAACATAAGACCACATTTTTTCCAAATCATTTTTATTAAAAATATGTTTGTGTAATAAAACAACAGAAACCAGTGCCATTGAAGTTTCAGTGGGGTCTTTTTTATCGTTAATTACTATGGAATACAGGAAACTATTGTTCTGGAAAACTTTCTTGTATTTTTCCACAGCTTTCTTATAAAAATTTCCGATATTCTTTCCCAATATTTCTCCTACTTTCAAAGCTCTGATAAACATTGCATTTATTTCAGGCAATAAGGCCGGTTTACATATTTCCTCTAGATTTTCTTTTTTAATCCATTCTTTTGGAATTCTGGTAGATATCATTTTTCCCATAAAAGGAACTCTAGAATCAGTCCAAGAGTGCCATGGCATAGAGTATAACATGTAATTTTGAATTACAGGAGGACCATCAATTTCTATTTTATTTTCAGAAAATCTCTTAAAAAGCAGATTAAAGCTATCTAACATTCTTTTTTCAATTGTTTTATTTTTAAAATGTTTTAGATATTTTTCAGCCAAAATAAAGAATAGTAGGCTTGTATCAACTGAATTATAATCATTCTTGAAATTTGGGAACCTCCCAGTTTTTCTATCTTGTTGTTTCATTATCCACATTATTATTTCATTTATTTTTTTATTATCTAATTTAACAAAAGTTTGGAAATTGTTGACTAAAGTTTCTAACAAATCTCTTAGCCAAATTTGTCTAAACCAGAAATCCCCAGCTTCAGGGACTACTATGTTATTTTCTAAAATACCAAAACTGTTTAATGAAATTATTCTTGCTAGTAATTCTTTGTTGCAGTTAAATTTATCAGATATTTGTTTGACATATAATTTTTCTTCGTTTTCATCAAAGTCCATATTTTTTCTGTTACAGTTTATTAACAAAGAAACTTTTTCATTCCCAGAAATTATTTTATGTATCTCCCCAACAAATACGGGTCTAGCCTGCTCTGAAATAAATCTTACACCATTATCAGTACTTTGTCTAAAACCACTACCTAGCTTATATTTCCAGTTTAAGATTTCCTTTCCAGCTAAAACACTGCTTTTATTAACAAAAAAAGAGATCTTGTTTTTTCCAACTGATGCAATTAAATAATGCTTTTCAGCTTTAGTTTTTATTTGTTCTGGTGTCGAGTCTGAAAAAATACTTCTAATATCAACTAAAGGTTTGATTATCAGTTCTTTTAAAAATGGATTTCTAATATCAAATATGATTTTTGCTGTTATACCTTCTCTCATATCTTTAGACAAGTGATAAGAAACATCAACATCAATTCCATTTCCCGAATATTGATAAATACATTTCCAAGGAAAAACTATTACGTTTTTAGGTTCTAGATGAACTCCTTTTATTCCAAAAAATATGGCATCCAAGAATTTCCAATATTTTTCATTAACAAAAGTGCACAAACCTTGGAATCTATAATCCCTGTTAGGTGCGATTAAATTTCCATGTCTTACAGAAAAAATAGATTGTGACCAAGTTGCTTGAGGTCTTTTTAGAACAGTAAAAAGATTTCTAGCATAACCCCAATCAGGATTTTCTATGGGTTGATATTCCCATTTTAAATCATCTATTTTCATTTAAACCCAGTTTTCTTTTTTAGATCTTGTAGAATATTCATGTAATTAACAAATGCATCATAAGGAGAGCTATAAGGATTAAAATATTTGTGAACATCACCATCAGCAAACCATTTAGTACACATATAGTAAAAATGGTCAGATGTTTGAAGCAATCTCCATTGATGTAATAATTCTGGATTTTTCTTAACATATTTTTCAAGTTTTGCCATTTGTTCAAAAGCGAGTTTTTGCATTTCGTTTTCAAGCCAAGCTGAAAGGTCCCTTTGAACGTCTGCCCAAGAAATAGTATGTGGAACATCTACTATTCCAACAGTTTTGTAAGACTGAATAATTTCAGAGGGTGTTTTAAAATCAAGAGTTGGATATTTGAAAACTTCAGATGGTAAGTATTTTAAGAAATTGAATATTCCTGTATCTTCCCACTGATGTTCACCAAATGTTTCATAATCAATAAATACGTTAACACATTTACCTTCACATTTTGATAACCATATTGCATATTTGTCAGCAGTTAATGGGTATTCTTCCCACCACCTGGCAGAAAATCTAAAACCAATATCATCACTCAATTTGTAATTTCTTAATAAAGCCACAATTTTTTTACAACCATTAGGATGATATAAGTAGTTGGGAGATCTCCATCCAAGAATGCTTTCATGGCCTTCTGTTATTATTCCTTTATAGCCTATTTTCTCAATCAATTTAGCAATGTTGTTTGAATACATTGCTTCTGTATTTCTAAAAACCTTTGGTTTTTGATTAAATAATTCCAATATCATTTTTTTGTGAAGTTCTATCTGTTCCTTGAACTCTTTTATAGAAAATAAAACTGCCAAAGAGTGATAATAAGTTTCACTTAAAAATTCAACATTTCCTGTTTTGGCTAATTCCTTAAATGATTCTATGACTTCTGGTGCGTATTTTTTACACTGCTCCACAAAAACTCCAGTTAAACTAAATGCAATTTTGAATTTTCCATCATATTCATTTATTAAATCTAAAAGAAGTTTGTTAGTTGGCAAATAACATTTTCTTGCAACTCTTTCAAGATATGCTTTATTTTTTCCTTCGTCAAAATAAGGAGAATTTTCAGTAAACACTGAAAATCTATTTAACCTAACTGGTTGATGAACTTGAAAATAAAAACAAAGAGATGTCATACAGCTCTCCTATAAACTGATATTGTATTTTCAGCTACCCTGTCCCATCCAAAACTTCTTATTTCTTTGTAAGAGTTTTTTCTCATACATTCTCCTAAGACAGGATATTTTAATAAACATATTATTTTATTGGCCATTTCATACGTATCCCAAAAATCTACTTTAAAACAATGCAAAATTTTTTCTGCAACACCAGCATTTTTAGAAACAATAACAGGAGTTCCAGATGCAATTGCTTCTAATGCTGTAATTCCAAATGGTTCTGCCACTGAAGGCATTACATAAACATCGGCCATGGCATAAGCTTGTAAAAGTTCTTCCTCGGGTAAAAATCCAGTAAAAATAACATTATCCATAATTCCCAGTCCAATAGCAATTCTAATTAGTTCTGGCATTTGTTCTCCCTGACCACCAATTATAAACATAACATCTTTCCTCTTTTCTAAAACCTTTTTGGCTGTGTGTAAAAAGAAATAAGGCCCTTTTTGATTAGTTAATCTTCCTAAGAAAAGAACAATACCTTTATTATTCTTTTTAATTAATCCAAAATATTTTGATGGATCTATACCATTGTATATTACTATGATTTTTTCATCTTCAGCACCATATCTTTCTATTAATTGTTTTTTCATTCCCCTACTAACAGTTATAACAATATCAGCTTTTTGAATCCCTCTTTTTTCAACATCAACTATAAATCTCATAGGATAGATTTTAGCTGTTCTATCATATTCTGTTGAGTGAACAGTAAAGACTAAAGGCTTTCCTGTTATTTTTTTAAGTTCGATTCCAGCATCTATTGTCATCCAATCATGACAATGAATAACATCAAATTTCTTATTTTTGGCTATTTCAACACATCTTTTATTAAAGGCTCTAACTTCTTCAAAGAAGTTCCAACCATAACCTTTTTCAAATTTATCACCTGGTTTTGTTGTATTATAAGGATTTAGAGCAACAGAACCCACTTCTATTATTTCTACATTAGGTATGTTATGTTTTACATTACCCGTTCTTTTTGGAATTAATAGAAGAACCTTAATACCTTTTTTACTTAGATTTTTAACAAGTTCATAACAATGGGTACCAAGTCCTCCGGTTTTGGACGGCGGGAACTCCCACCCGATCATCAGAACCTTCATTTTACATCATCTTTAAATATTAAGATATTTTATAGTTTTATACGTAGTGTATATAGTATACTTAATATTAATATTAACATACCTTAAATTTAACGTTTTTATTAAAATGGTGTAAAAATGTCAAAAAATGTATCAAATGAAAAGGCTTTTTGGTTTTGTACTGGTATGGGTTTTACAGGAAAGGTTGCTCACAATCTTTCTGAGTTTTCAGAATGCCTAAAAACAGTGCCCACAGAGAGCTTAGAATTTCACTTAAGAGACGATAAAAATGATTTTGAGATTTGGTTAAAAGAAGTAATGGAAAAACCCAAGTTTGCCGCTAGCATGAAAAGAATAAAAAAGAAGGGCATAAAAGGAGATGTTTTAAGAGCTTCTGTAAACAGGTTGGCCAAGAAGATTGATAAGTCAGCCTAAAATCTTAATTGCTTGGATAGCAGCAAAACCATCTCCAATTCCTGTTAAAACTTTGGGAAATTTATTTATTAAGCAAGGTACCAAACAAAAATTATATTCTTCTATTTTACTTTTAACAGGTTCATATGTTGTTGGTAATGTCTTAGCAACTTTTAATTTCAAATTACCAAAGGTTCTTGCTGCAGCAAAAAGACAAGCAGTTATTAAAGCCCTATACTCTTTTATTAATTCATATTTGGAAATAGAGAAAACAAACTCGGGAGTATGAACACAAACCCTGTCTATATTATATTCTTTAATGGCATTCAGAGCAGCTTCCATTAAATCATCTTTTTCTTCAGATGCTGCATTCAAATAAGTTGTGCATTCCTTTTCATTTAATCCCCAAGATTCTGAACATTCAATTTCTGAGAATTTTTCCATAGCATATTTCATAGATTCTTTACAACCTAAACCAAATTCTAAATGGGTTTTAGGTCTTTTTTCCTTTAACAAATCTAAAATTTCATCTGTTTTATTTTTATGTTCAGGCAATAACAAATGAGCATATGCAAGAACCAACACATCTATGTTATTTGGGTCTGATATAAATTTTAGAAAATCATAATCAAAAATTCCTTGAGTTGTCATTGGATCCCATGCTAAGATATGTCTTGAATTTTCAAGCTCAATAATTATATGATCATAGTCATAATCCATTAATCTTACTACTTCTTTAGGTTTTTTCAATTTATTATTTGAAACAACTCTAAAATCAGGAGAACTTTCCATTAGTTTTTTAGATCTTGTAGGGTAAGACACAACAGGAACCAAACCTGAAAGAAATAACATGTTTCCCATGTTATATCCATTGCCACCAATTCTAAATTCTCTTTCAGATAATAACAAATCTAATTTTTTATAAAGACTTTCAGATATTAAGAACTCTCTACCGCCTTTCTTAAGAGCTTCATTTATAGTGTATGCTGCTTCCTCCAATGAAATAAGTACATTTTTCTCTGGTTTTTCTTTGAAAATTTCTTTTATCCATTTTAAAATTTTTTCATTAATCTTTACTACAGAATCCCAATGAGAATAAAGACCTGTAGCAACCTTAATTTTAGGAATTTTAACAAGATTTATATTAAGATTTTTATAGTTCATCAAATCAATAATAATATCGAAAGTTTTAAATATATATAATTGGTAGTGAATTAAATGAAGCTGATATGTTCGAGTTGTGGGATAAATGTTGTAGGACAAGAAGAATTTGTTACATTTAAATGTCCAAACTGTGGAGAAGGTACTATTATACGTTGTAGAACATGTAAAAAACTTTCAAGACCTTATAAATGTGATGTTTGTAATTTCGAGGGTCCATAATGGGAGATGTTGCTGTTTCATTAAAAATAATGCCTGAATCGCCTGAAACAGATTTAGAAAAAATCAAAGAAGAAATATCTAAAAAAATAGAAATTAAAGATTCAAAAACAGAGCCTTTAGCTTTTGGTTTAAATGCCCTTAAAATATTAATTATAATTCCTGACAAAGAATCAGAAAGTCTAATAAATGAGATAAAGTCTGTGAGTGGAGTCTCTGATATAGAAGTTGAATCCTCAACATTGCTATAGTTCTTCTTTAAATTCTATGATATTACCAAAAATTGGAATTTGTAATCCATCTTTAAATGTTCCAGTTACTTTCCTTTTCCTTTTGTTTATGAGATTATAGTTCCATCCATCCCTGGTTTTCATTATTTCCCCAATTTTCTTTCTTTTTACCTTATGTGTTTTAATCAAAGTTATATCACTTTCATCGCTAAGAACACTTCCAACTATTAAGCGTCTTTTCTTAAATGGCCATATACCAAATTTTTCTAAATCATGGATTGCATACGGTTCTTCAGCATTTTGTTTTAACTTCAAAAGTATAAATGCCATATTTATTACTTTATGGTGACTATTTAAATACTTTACCATACCTATTTAAATATAGCTAACAGCTATTAAGATTTAGAAAATAGGGAGGTATAGAAATGGTAGAATTTGAGACTCTTAACTCAAAGGAAATCAAGTTTGGAAACAACAAGTTCTTAGAAGTCGCTAGGAAAGTAGCCAAGACACCTGAAGGCGATAATGAATTCATATCAATTTCAAAAGGATTCATTAACCCAGCAGGTCAAAAAAGATTTAAGAACGCATTAGGATTTCCTGCGGAGAGTGAAATTAAAGATAATTTGATAGAAGCTTTACAAGCTATATAAGATAAGATATTTTAAGTCAATCGGAAACGAGATGAGACTAAATTTTCTTTCTTCCTTCACAAACTTTGCAACCGTTTGGTGTAGTGCATTTTATACAAACTAAAGCACCACAGAATTTGCAAGTTTGTGTAGCCACACCACCACAGCACTGACATATACCAATTTTCATTTAATCACGGTAACTTTAATTCTGATAAAAGATTTATATAACTTTCTAATTTTTTAACTTCTTCCTCTAATGTGTTTAATAAACTCATAATTTTTTTCTTATTATTATCTTTTGATATTTTTAAAATTTCTTTATATTCTTTAAAACTGTTTAAACTATGAGTTATGTTTTTTTGGACTTTTATTATAAAGGCCCTTTTTAGACCTTCTAATAAATCACCTTGAAGTTCAACATATAATTTTCTATCTCCAACTTTCTTTATTTTTTTAATCATTCCTAAAAATTCTAGTAAATCTAAACTTAGGGATATTGTTGAAATTGAATATCCAGTTTCTTTTGCTAGCTCTTGTAATGAAAGTTTACCATCAGACACTAATAGAGCAGCAATTATTCTTCCATGGATCTCCGAATAACCTATTGAAGATGCTATATCTGCAAATGTTGCATAAATATCCTTTTTAATTTCATTCAATTCTTTCATATCTACCACAATATTGTATAAACCATTAAAGTTATAAAAATGGCTACTATTGATCCAATTATTAGTTGTAAAATATTATGAGCCTTAATTTTTAACCTTATCCAAAAAACAAAAAGAGTTAATACATAAAGAGGTATCAAATTTGTTCCAAAAACATAGATTAATGCAGTTGTTGGTCCTGCAACTCCTGCTGAATGTGCTGATATTTTCCAAAAAATATTTATTATAGAAACTGCCGATGATACAAAAACATAAGCCATGGATATTACAAACATGACATGGGAATTTAAAATCCAAAAAATTGCAGAGCAGGTTAAGTAGCTAACAAGTGAAATGAGGTATAATTTTGTTCTTTCCTCTTTTTTATAAACCTCAGGATCTTTTTTGCTAAAAAAATATATTGAACTCATTGGAATTACAGCTAAAAATATTGTTCCAATCATTATACTTGAAAAAGCATCTACATATCCTAGACCGATTGGAGAAAAAAAAGAAAATATAATGGTAACATATAATGCTACCATGGGTGCCGACGAGATGTAAGACAAAAAGTTATAAGACCTGTATTTCATAGTTAACTTTATATTTTTCAAAATATATAAACTTTTATAACTTTTAAAAAGTTCCAAAAGTTAGATAGCATGAATAAAATAAAAGATACAAAGTCTCTTTGTCCTGAATGTTTAAAAATTATTCCAGCAGAAATTTTTGAAAGAGATAGTAAGGTTTGGATAAAAAAGAATTGCCCTCAGCATGGAGATTTTGAAGATTTATACTGGGGAGATTATCAGATGTATTTAAAAGCTATGAAATTTGCTCACAATGGAAAAGGTATTGATAATCCTAATGTGAGTATAGAAAATCCCATATGCCCAACCGCTTGTGGTTTGTGTAAAATGCATAAATCCCATACAGCCTTAGGTAATATTGTTGTTACAAATCGTTGTGATTTACAGTGTTTTTACTGTTTCTTTTATGCAAAGGCAATGGGTTATGTTTATGAGCCATCCTTAGAACAAATAAGAATGATGTTAAAAATAATGAAAGAAGAAAAACCTGTTAAGGCAAATACGGTTCAATTGACAGGAGGCGAGCCTTGTATAAGAGATGATATTATTGAGATAATTAAAATTGCAAAAGAAGAAGGATATGATCATGTTCAATTAAATACTAATGGGATCAGGCTATCACAAAGTTTAGAATTCACAAGAGCGGCAAAAGCAGCAGGAATTAATACAATTTATCTTAGCTATGATGGAACTACTCCCCAAACAAATCCTAAGAATCATTGGGAAGTACCAAAAATATTAGAAAACTGTAGAAGAGCCCATATAGGAATTGTTCTCGTACCAACTGTTATTAATACTATTAATGATCATGATGTTGGAAATATTTTGAGATTTGGAATAAAAAACGCTGATGTTGTTCGTGGAGTTAATTATCAACCAGTTTCTCTTGTAGGAAGAATAACAAAAGCAGATAGAGAAAAATTCAGAATAACAATTCCAGATGTTATTAAGAAAATAGAAGAGCAAACAAATGGAGCCCTTGGAAGAGAAGATTGGTATCCGGTTCCTACAGTTTCTCCAATAACACATTTTTTTGAAGCTTTATCAGAAAGGCCAAGATATGAACTGACAGCACATCCGGCTTGTGGTATGGCTACGTATGTGTTTTTAGACGAAGATAAAATAATACCTTTACCAAGATTTTTTGATGTTGAAGGATTTTTAAAATTCTTAGAAGAGTTATCAGCACAAGTCAAAGGTTTTACAGGTAAAGTATATACAAGTCTAAAAATATTGTCAAGATTAAGAAGTTTTATAGATAAAGAAAAGCAACCTAAAGATTTAAAATTAGAAAGAATACTCTTCAATATTTTGAGAACAGGAGATTATAAGTCATTAGGAAGATTACATCACAAGTCCCTATTTGTTGGAATGATGCATTTTCAAGATTTGTACAATTATGATATAGAAAGAGTTAAAAAATGTTGCATTCATTATGCACAACCTGATGGAAGAATAGTACCGTTTTGTGCTTTTAATGTTATTCCTCAATGGTATAGGGATAAAATACAAGAAAACTTTTCTTTATCAATTCCAGAATGGGAGAAAAAAACTGGCAGAAAATTGGAAAATGATCTTTATAAAAGAATAAATAAGTGAACGAAAAGATATTTAAAATTCTAAAAAGTAGTGTTTTTTATGGTTGATTTAGCTCTCAATCATAAAAGCCAAACAAAACCAAAAGACTTAGCAGAAAATATGGCTCAATTTGTAGAAATTGTTTTAGGAAATCCACTAATCAGAAGAATTCTAAACTTTTGCACAAATAGATGCGATAGCTGTGGAAGAAGAATTGATCTTTGTTTGAAAAAATATGTTGGTTATAGGGTTAGGATGTGTTCTAAATGTAAGATTTCTTATTTTATAATAAAAACTGTTTTGGATCATGTAATAAATAGTATAGATCTTCCTAGAGATGATATTGAAACCAATTTGAGAAACCCGATGTGGAGAAAAGGTTTGTCATCAGTTTTAGAAGGTATAGCAAAATTTGGTCCAAAAAAACCATTTACTTCCAATTCGCCGTTTTTAATAGTTTGGAATGTTACAAAGGTCTGTAATTTACATTGCAAACATTGTTATGAAAGTGCTGGTTTTCCACCTTCAGACGAATTAAATAGAAGAGAAGCCTTAAGGGCAGTTGATAAAATGGCTAAAGCTGGATTAGCTTATATTGCATTGTCTGGTGGAGAACCTTTAATGAGAAAAGATATTTGGGATATTGCTGAAAGAATTAGAAAAAATGAAATGGCACTTTCAATAGCAACTAATGCAACTTTGTTAAATAAGAAAACAGCCAAAAGATTAAAGAACTTAGATTGTTCATTTGTTCAAGTTTCTTTAGATGGTGCCAAAGCCTCAACTCATAACAAATTCAGGGGAGTAAAGGTTTTCAAAAAAACAATAAATGGTATAAGAAATGCTGTGGATGCTGGGCTTTGTGTTGGAATATCAACTACTGTAACTAAATTTAACTATGAAGAGATACCTAAAATTATTGACCTATCAGAAAAATTAGGAGCAGAAATCTTTATGCATTATAATTTTATACCAGTGGGAAGAGGAACAGAAATAGCTAAATTTGATATAACTCCTGATCAAAGAGAAAAACTTCTTAATATGATGGCAAAACAAATTGGAAAGAGAAAGATATCGCTTTTAAGTACAGCCCCACAATATGGAAGGGTCTGTTCTCATTTTTCTGCTTTATCCTTAACCCATTTTGATACAGTAAGTCAGATGAGAGAATTTAAAGATTCAGTTAAATTTTTAGGAGAATTTGTTGGTGGTTGTGGTACTGGAAGACTTTATTGCGCCTTAGATTATAATGGTGATATAACTCCTTGTGTTTTTATCCCAATAAAAGTTGGAAACATAAAAAAAGACGATTTGTTAGACGTTTGGCATAATTCAACAGTATTTCATCAAATAAGAGATAGAGAAGGTTTTAAAGGTTTATGTGGCACTTGTAAGTACAGAAATATTTGTGGTGGATGTAGAGCAAGGGCTCTTGGATATTATAATGATATTACTCAAAGTGATCCTGGTTGTATATTCAACAAAAAAGAGTGGTTAAAGATAATTGCTAAATGATTTATTTTATAACTTATATTAGATATTTATGGGAGTTCAGATTTCTAAAATACTTCCAAAAAAGGAAATAGAAATAATAGACCTGTCAGGAAAAATAATAGGTGTAGATGCATTTCTATGGTTACACCAATTTTTATCTATTATTCGTCAACCAGATGGAACACCATTAAAAGATTCTAAAGGAAGAATTACAAGTCATTTGTCTGGTATCTTCTATAGATCAGCAAAATTGCTTGAAAAAAATATAAAATTAGTTTGGGTTTTTGATGGCAAGCCACCAGGATTTAAAGAGTATACAACAGAAGAAAGAAGAAATCTGAAAGAAGAAGCATATAAAAAATGGAAAGAAGCCCTAGCAAAAGGAGATTTAAGAGAAGCTAGAAAAGCAGCCCAAGCAACCTCTTTTTTAACAGAAGATATGATAGAACAATCTAAAAAATTGTTAGAATACATGGGAATAGCAGTGGTTCAAGCTCCTTCTGAAGGAGAGGCCCAATGTTCTTACTTGTGCGAAAAAAACCAAGTCTATTCTGTTGCAAGCCAGGATGGCGATAGCCTACTTTTTAATTCACCAAGATTAATTAGAAATTTATCAATAACTGGTAGAAGAAAATTACCTAGACAAGATGTTTATATTGAAGTTAAACCCGAATTAATAGAATTGAAAAATGTTTTAAAAGAATTGGGAATAAATAGAAAACAATTAATCATGATTGGTATTTTAGTTGGCACAGATTATAATCCAGGAATAAAAGGATATGGACCTAAAAGGGCTTTGGATTTAGTTAAAAAACAAAAAACATTAAAAAACGTTTTGAAAAAAATTGAATGGAATCATAATGTTCCTGCTGAGAGTATTTTCGAATTTTTCTTAAATCCTCCTGTTGAAGATGTTGACATCGAGTTCAAACAAGTAGAACCTGATAAAATTTTTAAAATGTTAGTGGAAGAGCATGAATTTTCTCAGGATAGAATTGAAAAAGCTATTAAAAACTTAACAGAAGCTAAACAAACTTCTCTTGGAAGTTGGTTAAAGTGAAATTTTCTAAAGCATTAGAATTTAAAAAATTAGTAACATTTATTCCAAACAAAAAAGAACCAATTCATAATTGGTATTATTTTAAAGAAGGATTTTCTAAACAATTAGTTGATATTTTTATTGATCAATTTAAATTAGATAAAAATTCTGTGGTGTTAGATCCTTTCTGTGGTGTAGGAACTACTTTGCTAGCTTGTAAACAAAAAGAGATTAAATCAATTGGGTTTGATGTTTCCCCATTTTTTGTTTTTGTTTCAAAGGTTAAGACAAGAAATTATGATTTAGATAAGCTGAAAGAATCAATTTCTGAAGCAATTAAATGGAAATTTGATAGACCTAAAAAATTACCAAAAGAAAAATTCATAAGAAAAGTTTTTTCTAAATATACATTAGAAGATGTTATTTTTTATAAAAATAAGATTCTAGAAATAAAAGATAAAAAAGCAAGGGATTTTCTTTTATTAGCTTTAATAGATTCTGCTATAAAAGCCAGTTGGACTATTAAAGATGGCGCAATGATAAGAATAGATAAAAAAGGAAAACCGCCTTTGAAAAAATTTTTTAAATATAAAATTAAAAAAATGTTTAAGGATTTGAAAAATTCTGATATGAAAGCTTCTGTTTCTGTTGAAGTTGGTGATTCAAGGAAATTGAATTTAGAAGACAATTCAATAGATGCTGTTATAACATCTCCACCCTATTTGAACAAGATAGAATATACTAAAATTTATAATATAGAAACTTCTTTGTTTTTTGACTTTCCAGAAACCGAATTAAGATCTTACATTGGTTCTAGAGTTGAAGATATTGATGTGAGTGATTTGGGTTTAGATGAGAATCTTCCTTTATCTGCAAAAGCATATTTTAAGGATATAAATTTAGCTTTAAATGAAATTTATAGAGTTTGTAAAGATAATGCTAAATTAGCAATAGTTATTGGTGGGGGTTGCTATCATGATAGAGTTGTTGAGGCCGATAGAATAATTGCTGAACTTGCTGAAATAATAGGATTTAAAGTAAAAAATATTTTGATTGCAAGAAATTCTTGGTGTACTAGGGCTAGAACAATAAAAGTTGGAAAAATTAGAGAGAGTGTAATTTTATTAGAGAAATTTACTTAAATCCATATTTTCCAACTAAAGGAACAAACATGAAGTTTCCAATACATTCTTTTTCAATACCTTTTTTCAATTTTTTAATTACATACATTTTTTGTAAGTATAAATTTCCAGCAGGAATTACCATTATTCCATCAATTTTCAATTGATCTAAATAAGGACTTGGAATATCTGGGGCAGCAGCAGTAACAATTATTCTATCAAAGGGTGCCTTTTCCTTTAATCCTAAGGAACCATCTTTTAAAATAACTTCAACATTTTTTATTCCAATTTTTTTAATATTTTTCTTAGCATATTCTGCAAGTTCTTTAATAACCTCGATACTGTATATAAAACCTTTTTCTCCAACCAAATAAGATAATATTGAACATTGCCAACCAGAACCAGTTCCTATTTCCAATATTTTCTGACCTTTTTTCACATCTAAAGCTTCTGTCATTGCAACAACTGTTGATGGTTGAGAAACGGTTTGATTATGACCAATAGATAACGGAGTGTCTCTATAAGCCATATATCTTATTTTTTCTGGAACAAACAAATGTCTAGGAATTTTTCTTAAAGCCTCTTCAATCTCTTTTGATCTCAAATATCCTATACTCTTTATGTGTTTTATTAATCTCTCATTTTCTGCTTCAAAATCCATATATTTATTTTGTAATTTTTATATAATCAATCTATGCATGAAAGCCTAAAAGACCTTTTAAAGAAGCTTAAGAGTCTAGAAATTCAAGGAGCTAAAGAGATTGCGATTCATAGCTTAAAGTTCTTAAGAAAGCTTGCAAAAGAAAAAGGTTTTGGGAAGGAGTTTAATCAAGCTGCAAAAAAAATTGAAAAAGCAAGACCAACAGCAGTTGTTTTGCATAATTGTTTAGAGATTATTAAAAAAGAGAAAAAAATAAAAACAATAAACAAATTGTTAAGAAAATTAAATCAAGCAACTAAAGAAATTTCAAAAAGAGGAAGTAGATTAATAAAGAATAATTATGTAATAATGACTCATTGCCATTCTGGAGAAGCTTGTGCTATTATAAAACAAGCTTGGAAAGAAGGTAAGAAAATTACTGTTTATGCAACTGAAACCAGACCCAAAGAACAAGGAATAAAAACAGCAAAAGAATTAAGTAAGTTAGGCATTCATGTTATTTTAATAATTGATGATGCCACTGAATTCTTTATTAAAGATGTAGATATTGTTATAGTTGGTTCAGATGCAATTAGAAAAGAGGGTATTGTCAATAAGATCGGAACATATACAATGGCTGTGGTTGCCAAGGAACATAAAAAACCATTTTATGTAGTTGGTAATACTCTAAAAATAGACAAAAGAAAAAAATTGATTATTGAGCAAAGAGATCCTCATGAGATTTATGTAGAACATTTGAAAACATTAGAAGTTAAGAATCCTGCTTTTGATATAACTCCATGGAAATATGTTAAAAGAGTTGTGACAGAAAAAGGAATACTAACTCCTGGGAATGTTAAGAAGATGTTAAAATGAAGAGAAACGAATTGGTAAAATATCTTGATAAGACTTTGAAGATAAAAAAGTTTAAAAGAAAATGGAAAGAATCTAATGGTCTAATAATTAGAGGAAAAAACAATATTAAAAAAATTGGTATAGCTGTAAATGTTTCTAAAGAATCTATAGAAAAGGCAATAAAAAATAATATAGATTTTTTAATAACTCATCATGCTGCTTGGAAGTGGATGCCTTATTATAAGAAAAAACTTTCTCTTTTAAGAAAAAATAAAATTAATTTGTACGTAGTTCATGAGTCTTTAGATCAAGCAAAAGACATTGGAATGGCTTTTATTTTAGCAAAAGAACTTGGAATAAAAATTAAAGGCAGATTTCTAAAAGAAAGGGGAGATGTTGATTATACTGGGGTTTATGGTTTTGCAAATTTTAGTTTTAATGAATTGATTAGAAGAATAAAGAAAACATTAAAAATTAAGCCTAAAGTTTTTAGATTTAATAAAAAATTCAAAAAGATAGGAATAGTAACAGGGGGTGCTTATAGAATAAACTTTATCCAATCTGTTTTAGATAAAGGCTGTGATACTTATATAACTGGGGAAGATGGTATGTTCGGAAATATTTTTGCTAAAGAAAACAACTTGAACTACATATCTGCTACTCATTATTCAACAGAGTCTTTAGGAATGATAAATTTAGGTAAATTAATAGAAAATAATTTTTGTATAAAAACAATATTTATAAAAGAGGAGAATTTGGGGTGATAAAATGAAAGCCAGAAAAAGTCCAGCATTCGCGGCAATTACAAATTTCTTTTTTTGGGGAATAGGATATTTGTATCTTGAAAAGAGAACTGAAGAAGCCTTTTATTTGATTGCATCCTATTTTATGGTTTGGATATTTGCACTTTGGTACACATATGTGGCGGGCTTATTTGTTTTTGCTGGAGTTTATTGGATAATTGTTTGGTCTTTGATAGTAAGCATCTATATTAGTCTTGATGCATATAGGGTGGCAAAGGTTAAAAAATGAGTTATATTGATTTAAAATATAGGCCAAATAAAAATGATTTAATTTGTTTGTTTAGAGTTGAACCTAAAAAAGGAGTTTCTATTAAAAAAGCAGCAGAAATTGTGGCAGGAGAAAGTAGTGTTGGGACTTGGACTACCGTTAAAACAATGAAACCAAGAATTAAAAAATTAGGAGCAAAGGTTTTTGAGATAAAAGGAAATTACGTAAAAATTGCTTATCCTTCAGATTTGTTTGAACCGGCAAATATGCCACAAATTCTAAGCAGCATTGCAGGAAATATTTTTGGTATGAAGTCTGTTGTTAACTTAAGACTAGAAGACATTAATTGGCCTGATAAAATTATAAAATCATTTAAAGGACCACTTTTTGGAATCAAAGGTATAAGAAAAATATTAAAAATTCCAAAAAGACCTTTGTGTGGAACAATCATTAAACCAAAATTAGGATTAAAAGAAAAGGAACATGCTAAGGTTGCATATGAGGCTTGGGTTGGCGGAGTTGATATTGTTAAAGACGATGAGAATCTTTCTAATTTGGGATTTAACAAATTTGAAAAAAGAGTTGTAGAAACGTTGAAAATGAGAAATAAAGCTGAAAGAGAAACAGGTGAGAGAAAGGTTTACATGCCAAATGTAACTGCTGAAACCAATGAAATGCTTTCAAGAGCTGAGTTTGTAAAAGAACAAAATGGAAGGTATTCAATGGTTGATATAATCACTGTTGGATGGGCTGGTTTACAAACATTAAGAGATGTTAATGATTATTTGAAACTAGTTTTGCATGCTCATAGAAGTGGCCATGCAACTTTTACAAGAAATAAAAAACATGGCATATCAATGGTTGTTATTGGAGATATTTCAAGATTAATAGGTTTAGATCAATTACATATAGGAACAATTATTGGTAAAATGGAAGGAGTAAAAGATGAAATTCTTACAACAGAAGAAGAAATCGAAAAAAGAGTTATAAGGGAGCACGGTCATTTTCTTGCAGAAGATTGGCTTCATATAAAACCAATATTTGCTGTTTGCTCAGGTGGATTACATCCCGGTTTGGTTCCTTATCTAGTAAAAAACTTGGGAAATGATATAATAATTCAAGCTGGTGGCGGGATTCATGGTCATAGAAAGGGAACAAAAGCCGGAGCAAAAGCTATGAGACAAGCAGTTGATGCAGCTTTAAATAATATTTCTCTTAAAGAATATTCAAAGAAGCATAAAGAATTAAAAGTTGCATTACAACAATGGTTATAGTGTTAATATGGAAGAAGAACATAAAGAAGAGAAGCCTGAACCTAAACCAAGGAAATTCCCATTTAAATTGAAATTAACAAAATGGGATATGATATCAATAATAGCACTAATAATATTTTTGGTTCTTATCAGTATTCCAGCGTACATACCTAAAGGAGAGTGTGAAGTTGGTAGACCAAATTATAAATGCGCTTCTTTAAAAGATGTTATGATTGAAAACTGTGTTTACTGGGGAAACTATGATTGTGACAGTGATGCTGATATAAGTTTATCTCAAATGGAATGGTATCTTGGGGGTCTTTGCAATTTGCAAAATAAATACCATAACACAGGCTTAGACTGCTCTAACTTAAAATCTGTTTGCAATGAAGTAACAGAAAAACAAACCTGTCCGACTATCTAAGACAATTAACTTTATTTTCTAAAACTATAATAATTAAAATTAAATAATATACTAAAGTGAATACATGAAGCTAGTAGCAAGAACAATTAACTTAGAAGTCGGGGGAAAAAACATTGTAATATTAAATAAAGAAGACGCAGACTTTTTAGGCTTGCATGCATTGGATAGAGTGAATCTTAAATGCAAAGGCAAAAGACTAACAGCAATAGTTGATATAACAACAAGATTTACAATGAAAGGTGAAATTATAACTAATAATGATGTTACTACTTTTTTTAATTTAAAGGGCGGAGAACATATTGTTGTTTCTAAGGAAAAAGTTCCTGAATCTATTATTTATGTAAAACAAAAAATTGCTGGTGCAAGATTAGAATATAATAAAATTAAGAAAATCGTTAGAGATGTTGTTGATAGAAAACTATCTGACATAGAATTAACAGCATTTGTAACAGCTTTATATGCAAGGGGAATTTCAATAGATGAAGCAGCAAGTTTTTCAAAAGCAATGGTTGAGACTGGAAAAAGATTTAAATTTAATAAAAAAGTGATATGCGACAAACATTCTATTGGTGGAATTCCTGGAGATAAAACATCTTTAGTTTTGGTTCCAATAGTTGCGGCATCAGGTTTTACAATTCCAAAAACATCTTCTAAAGCAATAACTTCTCCTTGTGGAACTGCAGAAAGAATGGAGGTTTTGGCTCCAGTAGATTTAACATTAGATGAAATTGAAGAAGTTGTTAAAAAAACTGATGCATGTTTAGTTTGGGGCGGAGCTTTAGATTTAGCCCCCGCTGATGATGAATTTATTAAAATTGAATATCCTTTGGGAATTGATCCAATGTTATTACCTTCTATAATGTCTAAGAAAAAATCAATTGGTGCTAAATATATTGTAATAGACATACCAAGTGGAAAAGAAACAAAAATTACAAGTATGCAAAGGGCACGCGAATTAGCTGATGATTTTCTTGAGCTAGGAAAAAGATTAGGAATGCATGTTGCTTGTGGAATAACATTTGGTGAACAACCTTTGGGCTATTCTATTGGTCCGGCTTTAGAAGCAAGAGAAGCATTACTAACACTACAAGGAAAGGGCCCAAAAGATCTAATAAAAAAAACAACAATGCTTGCTGATATTTTATTTGTTGAAATGGGTGCCAAAGACCATGGAGCTGCTTTACAAGTTTTAAAATCTGGAAAAGCAGAAAAAAAGATGAGAAAAATTATTGAGGCTCAGGGCGGGGATCCTGAAATAAAACCAGAAAACATTAAAATTGGAGATAAGATGTTTAAAGTAAAATCAGATATAGATGGAAGAGTATTATGGATAAAGAATTCTGCTATAGTTATTATTTCAAGGGAAGCAGGAGCACCAAGAGATAAAGGCGCGGGAATTCATTTAAAAGTAAAGATGGGAGATAATGTCAAAAAGGGTGATATTTTATTTACCATCCATTCTAATAATTATATTAGATTAAGTGATGCTGTTAAACTTGCGGAAGAATTAAAACCAATAGTTGTTGGCAAGAAATTTGAAGAAAAAATGCTTTTAGAAAAAATATTTGCTGAAATTCCAAGCAGAAAGGTTTTTATGTTAGAGAGATGATTTGGTGGCAAAAAAATTTGAAAGAATCAATAAAGAACAAAACATGCACTTGTTTTTAATTTTTATAGGAATTGTTGTCTTATTTTTAGTTACTTATTATTTTAGTCTAACTTATATAATAAAATAAGAGAGGTGAGGTTTTGGCTAGAAAAAACAAAAAAATCAGTAGTAAAAAAGAAGTCAAAAAATTAGAAAAAAGTAAACCTAATAAAAACACAGTTTTCTTAGGAACCTTTGCTTTAATAATCATTTTAATTCTTATTGTCTACTATTCAGGTTTTATTCAGGTTGTTGGAGGACCTGAAACAACACAAGAAACACAGACACCAACAACTACTGAGACAGAATTAATTTCAGAGGGAGGATGTAACAGAGATACAGAATGTTTTGTAACATATTGCGAAGGCAGTGAGCAGGATTGTGTAAATACAACACAATTGTCGGGTTATAGCGAAAACTGTGAGAGTTATTCAGATTGGAAAATAGAAATGCAAGATTTCTCTAAATGTGCTTGTGTTCAGGGTTCTTGTAAAATGATTTAATAAATTGCTTTTTTGTAAATACGAATTTCATCTATAGTACTTTTAATATAACGATAAAAACTCAAGTAAATTCTACCAATTTCTAGAGGTTGATTGTTCGTTCTTATAGGTCCAGTATGTTCTACTTCATTGGTTTTATTCCCATTTACATAAACTCTCATTTTTTGTCCATCATATGTAAACACATAATGCATCCACCCACTAAGATTGCCTTCATACGCTTTCAAATTTACTGTTTCACCTGTTGTGTTTTCTAAGTAAAATCTTAAATATGTAGCATAAGGAGGACCTTCTGGCATCCAATCAAATTTATAAATTACAGAATAAGCATTTTGATAATTACCTTTAGAAATGGTACCATTATAGCTACCTAGACCCCCCATTTTATAAGTCCAAAATTCAATTGTGATCCCACCACTAATATCTAAACTCGAAGAATCAGAAATATTGACATAATCATCAATTCCATCAAAACTCAAAGCAGAACCAGATTTTCCCTTAACCCAAATATGAGTGTCATTAACATATTGTCCTGTTTCTTCAAAACTATAAGATGCTACTGTTCTTATTATTGGCATAGAACTTTGCATTTCTGTTTGAATTTCTTCTTGAGTTAAAGAATGACTGTATATCCGAACTTCATCTATAATGCCATCAAAATATCTATTAACAATACCTCTATCCCTTCCTATTTCAAGATTTCCACCACTTGTATCTATATCACCAAATGTATCAGCACCTGGAGTTCCATCTAATTGTCCATCAACATATATTTCGAGTTTTCCAGTAGCAGTTCTCCTTACAGCAGCTACATGATGCCATTTACCATCTGATACGTTAGTTGTCCCATAAATGTACGTGAAATTTGTCCCATCATTTACTCCAAAACGAATTCTTTCATTGCTATTAAGTAATAGAAGATAAAAATCATAGGGGGAAGGACCTACTTTACCTACGATTGTTTCATATCCTGTAGTTGCATCCATAGTAGTTTTAATCCATGTTGCTAAAGTGAAATCTCCTATCCCAAAATTTAGACTGCTATCATCATTAACGTTAATATAATCATCATCGCCATCAAATTTTAAACCTTTACCATATTTACCATCAACTCTAGTGGCTCCATTAATAGTTCCATCATTAAAAGTTTCTCCATAGAAAGTCCCATCATTATTGTATGTGGAAGAATCTTCTGCTGTTTTTCCAATTCCATCATCAAAATTTAAACAAAGAACAGCTTCCTCACAAGGATCAGGTGCTTCAATACTAACTGTACCTAAACCAGTTGTCATCTCGATTTTATCATCTTCTTCAATGAAATCCAATATTTTTACAATTCCTACTTCATTAGGCTCAATAACAGGAGGTTCTAAAGCATAGTCAGCAAGTTCTCCATTGACCATAACATCAAGTTCAGTCAGATCATTTAAACCAGTATTTCTCACAGCAACATCATTTATATTCATTGATATTATTCTGACCTGTGTTTTCAGTTGCTCTACCTGATGAATTGTTGTATTTTGAGCTGCTGTTGTAGTTGTGGAGAATAAACTTGTAAAGAAGGTATATGATAACCCAACAATACCAACAACAATAATGATTAAGAGAACAATAGCAAGTATTGCTGAAACAGCTTTCATAATTGAATATATAATAGTTTATAATAATTATTATTATGCCTAAAAAGGTTCTATTCGTTATTCTTGATGGTTATGCAGACGATATTAAGAAAACACCTTTGATGCTAGCCAATAAACCAAACCTAGACATGTTAACAAAAAATGGTTTTGCAGGTTTAATAGAAAATAGAGAAGGTGCTCACCCTGATTCTGGAATATCAAATTTTGTTTTATTAGGATATCAAAAAGAAGAATATACTGGAAGAGGTTATTTAGAAGCTTTAGGAATGAATTTGAGAATAATTCCTGGAAGTGTTTACATTAGAGCCAATTTTGCAACTGTAAAAGAAATAGTCGAAGATAAATTTAGAACAGGAGATTATAAACCAAGATTAATTGTTACTGACAGAAGAGCTGGGAGAGATAATAGTGGTTTATTTGAAATGTCAAAATCAATTAAAGAATTTTTCTTAGATGGTGTTAGAATTGATTTTTATAAATCTTTAGCTCACAGAGGAGTTGTTGCTATAAATAGCGTTGATGTTTCTACTGATGTAAGTGATTCTGATCCTGGAACAGAAGGTAAAGAAGTTTTGGATATAAGACCTTTAAGAGACGATGATAAAGCCTTTAAAACTGCTGCAGCATTAAACAAATTTTCAAAAGAGATTTATAGGATTCTAAAAGATCATCCTTCGAATAAATATAGAAATATTCCTGCAAATTACATTTTGTTAAGGGGTGCAAGTTGTTATAGATATGTAAAAAGTTTTAAAGATAAATTTGGTTTTAATGGAGCTTGTGTTGCTGCATCTCCAGTTATAAAAGGAATTGCAAGAGCAATGGAAATGCATGTTGAAAAAATTCCTGGTGCAACTGCTGATCTTAAAACAGATTTTAGATCAAAAACCTTGAAAGCTTTGGATTTGTTAAACAAATATAATTTTGTTATTTTACACATACTTGGAACTGATATTTGCTCTCATGATAGGAATCCGAGATTGGGAGCTTTGTTTTTAGAAAAGCTTGATAGAGAAGTTTTTAGAAGAATTTTGGAATATGGAAACTTTGATAAGATATTACTAGTTGTTTGTTCTGATCATCCAACATCTTCTAAAACAGGAGAACACATTTCAGGTTTCATGCCTTTCTTGTTTTATACAAACGGAATAAAAGCAAATGAGGTTGAAAAATTAGATGAGGAAAGTTGTAAACAAGGTCCTGTTATAAACATTGAAGATTTTATGGAAGAAGTTTTGAAGTTTATTTAAATACAAAAAGTAATTTTTATTGTATGAATAAAAAACAGAAAAAATCATTAATTTTTGCTACAGCAATTATAATTTTAATAATTCTTGTGATTTTATTTTTATACAAACCAGAAACAGGAATAACTTCTATTAAATCTTTAACTGTAAAGTTACCTTATAAAATAACCAATGAAATAGTTTCTTTATTCGATTTGGATAATTCAACTGAAAAGTATGTGAGTACTTACTTGTATGATTTAGAAATAGGATCTAACAAAGGTTTTATTAGAATTCGTAATGTTGATGAGGAATTTTCAGAAAACAGTATGGAAACTGATAATTATCCTTTTATAAGTTTGAAATGCGTTCCAAACATTAGTTTTGAGGTTTGGTGGCAAGAACTTGAACAAAAAAAAGAACTGTTTGATGCCTTAGAAAATTATGATTGCACATTTGATGGTGAAGTTGATGAAATAACAGTTACTTTGCCTGATGATTTTTCTTTTATATTTAATAAACAAGTTCATGATTTTTTCAATAAAGCAGATCATCCATTTTCTGGAATAGGAATAAATAAAGACAATTTTCTAGTATCTTATGGAAAAACAACATGGGGTGAACCTGGAGAATTTATTATTACATTAGATGAGAAAATATGGGACAAATACTATCAATATTATGATGTTAATACAACTTATGAAGCATATAGAAAAGATGTAGAAAGTTCTATGGGTTGGGATTCTGAACACTACAACTATTATAATTTTAGAAGCACCTCATTTAAGAACGGCTATTATTGGACTTTTAATGCTAGTTTTAATGAATACACCCGTAAACATGCTAGAGCAATGTGGTTCTGTGCTGAAAAAAATATTTCTATAGAAATATTGAATATAGTTGTTCCACCTTTTGAAACATTAACATTTGATGAAATAGAAGATGTAAGCAAATATTTGTGTTAAAAATCCTTAAATATTCTTTTTCCTTCAAAACTTCCCATGTTCAATAGTACTTTTTTATCTTTATTCAAGTAAGATGCAAGAATCCTTCCAATAAAAATAATATGGTCTCCTGAATCAACTTCCTCTTCTAACTTACATTCAAAATTTATTGTTGCATCTTTTATCAAAGGAGATTTAATGTGTTTTGCTTTTTCTGTTTTGATTCCAGTTTCTTTGAATTTATCAACTTCATTTCCATGTGTTGTTCCAAAGAATAAAAGTTCTTTTTCTAATTCTTTATTAGGAACAGCTATTACAAACTCCTTAGATTCTCTTATCAATTTGTGAGTGTTTCCTGCTTTTTGTATTGATATAGCAAATAAAGGTGGGTCAAATGAACATTTCATGCTCCATCCAGCAACCATTCCACTTGGTTTTCCATTCTTGTCAACAGAAATAACAAAAACTACATTTTCTGGTTTAAATTTGTTGAATGCTGTTGAAGTAGATATTTCTTCCATTCTTATCTTACCTCTTAAGATTTACCACTAGAAATTTAAATATGGGCCCACAGGGATTCGAACTCTAAACATACCATTTTTCTAAGAACAATAACATTTAAATAGTCTCGCGTAATATAATTTTTTACTAAAAGTGATATTATGTTCGCCTCAAATTAACATTGGAAATTTGCTGATTAGGCGACTATATGATGCTCCTTCTGACAACATAATATTGTCAAATTAAAATCATACTATCAAGTGTGATTGCCAAATGAGTTAACAAAATATATTGAGCTAAAAGCTATGAAAAACCCACGGGGAAAATGATGGCAAGAAACTTTTAAAAAAAGTTTTATCAAAAGATGCGCATTGCAAAATATTTTGTGGTGTAAGGGTTGAAGACAATGATATTGAGTTACCGTATTGAACACCTTTTGATTTAAGATGAAAGGAAAATGGTATAATGAGTCTTTAGATCATTATGATCAATGATGCCAGCAGAAGTAGAAGTAAGGGTCTGAGCAGGAAGCCAATAGGTGGATAGCTCAGTTTTCGAGAACGAAGAAGGGCGCAGCAAACTGCGATAAGTCTTGGGTAGGCGTAAGCAGCCTTTGAACCAAGAATTCCCTAATATGAATTCATACTAGCTTCGGCTAGTGATTCGAAAGAATTGGTAACCCACTGAATTGAAGCATCTTAGTAAGTGGAGGAAAAGAAAACGAATGTTATTCCGTTAGTAACGGCGAGTAAAAGCGGAAAAGAGCAGACCGAATTGCTGTAGAAATACAGTTAAGATGTGGAGCCTGGTACAACTTCGCTAGTTGACTTGAAGTTGTCTGGAACGACATGCCATAGAGCGTGATAGTCGCGTAAAGGAAGACTAGAAAGTTGATTCAGGAAAAGAGTACCATTCCTTGGATGGGGAGTGGAAAGGTGGTTGTCATCAACGACTAACTCTAAATATCTCGAAAGTCTGATAGCGAATAAGTAAGGTGACTGAAAGTTGAAAAGTATTCTTCACCGGAGTTGAAAAGATCTTGAAACCTATTGGTGATAGTCATCCATGGTCTGAAAGGTTCTTTTGTGAAGGAAAGCTGCGCAAGCAGTGTGTACGAACAAAAGATTACAGGATTATGGAGTTCGTTTAGGAACACGGGGCAGGGAGTTTGTTTTTGTGGCAAGGATAAATTGTTAAGCAAGATATCCACAGCGAAAGCAAAAGTATGTAGCGAAAGCATGATACTAGGTCTGAAAGGGCCTGAAGTCACAAGAACAAGACCCGAAGCCGCTTGATCTAACCCTAATCAAGATGAAGCGTAGCGAAAGCTGCGTGGAAGTCTGAACCGGTGTTGGAGAAACCACTCGGATGAATTGGGGTTAGGGGTGAAAAGCCAATCGAAAGTGGTGATAGCTGGTTCCTTCCGAAATGTGTCTTAGCACAGCCTCGTCTGAGATAGTTAACAGGGTAAAGCACTGATTGGGGAATCAAGGGAAGAAATTCCCAGTTTTCCTGTCAAACTAATAATCTGTTAACATCGTAGAAGATGGGAGTGAGGGTGCTAGGGTAAGCCTGGTATCCGAAAAGGGAACAACCTAGCCTGAGGTTAAGGTCCCTAATCTTAACTAATTCACGAAGCTTGTGTCAGTTCCAAAACAGGAGGAGCGTAGGCTTAGAAGTTGCCATCGCATAATCAACGTGTAACAACGGACCTCTCTAGGGCTGGTGCGGTGAAGATGGACTGGAGTAAGTTAAGAACCGAGACCTCAGATTGCGAAAGCAATAGTGTAGGAAGGCGTTCTGTATGGACAGAAGCACCTTTGTAAAAAAGTGTGGACCGTACAGAAATGAAAATCCTGCTGGTAGTAGCAACAAAGAGAGGTTAGAATCCTCTCCGCCTGAAGGGCAAGGTTTTCACGACAACGTTTTTCGGTCGTGAGTTAGTCAAACCTAACCATACTCTTAACTGCTGTATGGGAAGGGAAACCTGTTAATATTCAGGTACCATAGACATACGTGTGGCAACACAAGTCTAATTGTATACACTTTAGAGATATGCCTACGTAAGTTAAGTAGTTAAAACTGAGGAGTTCCGTCAAGGAGAGAATCAGTTGAAGCTGCAAATAGCTCTGCTGTATAGCGGAGTTAGGCAAATTCCTAGAGTCCTTGAAAATATAATTAGAAAGGATTGTTTGTGATTGTACTGAGAACCTATACTGGTATCCTTGCTGAGAAGGCAATGGCGTGTCGGATTATCCCAGTCTAGGGAAGTCGGCAAATTAGATCCGTATCTTTGGTATAAGGATGGCCTATGCAGAAGTGCATAGGACGCAGTGACCAGGAAGGGGCGACTGTTTAACAAAAACATAGGTGACTGCTAAGCAGAAATGCTTTGTATAGTCGCTGAGGCCTGCCCAGTGCGAGTGTGTGAAAGTCGGTTTCAACCGATCCAAGCCCTCGTTAACGGCGGCGGTAACTCTGACTGTCTTAAGGTAGCGTAATCCCTTGTCGATTAAATGTCGACCTGCATGAAGGGCTTAACGACTCCTTCGCTGTCCCAGACTGGAGTCCGGCGAACCTGCTTTTGTGGTGAATAGGCCACAGACCCTCAGGGGGAAGAGTAGACCCCGTGGAGCTCTGCGGTAGCCTGTCGTTGTTATATGGTTGTGATTGCATAGTGTAGGTAGGAGTCGTCATGCTAAAGCTTTAGGGCTTTAGATAGACAACAATGTAACACTGCCCTTTTACAATTGTATGACTAACCTTCGACTTCGAGGGGACACCGATTGGTGGACCGCTCGGCTGGGGCGGTACACTCTTGACAGGAGATCAAGAGTGCCCAAAGTAATCCTCATCTCCGTCAGAAATGGAGAGTAGAGTGTAAGCGTAAAAGGATTGTTTATTGAATTCTGCACAGTAAGGAATTCAATCGTGAAAGCGTGGGCTAACGATACGCCGGGCTGTTATTGATGGACCTCGGTTACTTCAGAAAAGCTACCCCGGGGATAATGGAGTCGTGGCGGGCGAGAGCTCCTATTGGCCCCGCGCATTGCTTCATCGCTGTCGGCTTCCCCTCTCCTGGCCGTGCAGTAGCGGCCAAGGGTACAGGTGTTCACTGGTTAAAAGGGGACATTAGCTGGGTTCAGTACGTCGTGATCTGGTGCGGGAACTAATTCTTTTCCCTGAAAAGATAGCATGATTAGCTTTAGCTATGGCTAGCTATGAAATCATGTTACCGTATGTTATTTGGTAATGAATGAACCGTCCCAATGCGAAACATTCGCTGATGGAGTAGCTTATGAACCAAATTTAAATTCCTACATCAGACGACAAAGACAGTACGGTTTATATCTACTGAGGGTGTTGTTACCTGACTCGAAGGATGGGTGAGTACGAAAGGAACGCTCATCCGTGACCTCTAGTTGACCGGTTATCTTTTGGTAAAGCCGGGCAGCCACGTCATAGCACTTAACAGCTGAAAGCATCTAAGCTGGAAACTGCCGGGAAAAATAGGTAACTGGTGCGGATAGACGATCCGCTTAATGGGAGTGAAGTGTACGCACAAAGCTTCGGCGATGTGTTCAGCTTGCACTTCCCAATACCTTTTGCTTAGACCCCTTTAATTGCTTCTGCTGGTAAATTCTTTTATTTTAGAAATTACTGTGAAGTATAAAAATCTTTTTAAAGTTTAAAAAAATATTTCTTTTGTGGGCTGGGCAGACAGCTGTCCGTACTTTCAGTGCGGAGGAAACTCCATCCACCTTTAGCCTTAATGGTTTGCCGTTCGTAAGAACAAAGCTGAAAGGTTTGGGATTCAATTGAGCTTAAGATGTTCAAAAGAGTCGTGGCAAGGTGTAAGATCAAACATGCTCTGGTGATGAAAGAGGAGCGGGTAGATCGCATAGACGAATGCTGTCAAACAAAGATGAACGTGTTTACAAGATTTGTTCACAGAAGATGGGTTATGCCCAGCACACATCTACTTTTGGTGATTAAATGAGTATTGAGATTGAATTAAAATTTCAAATTTTAGACGAAACCCAAATTAAAGAATTTCTAAAAAATCTTGATTTCATTAGCAGAAAAAGAATAGTTGATATTTATTTAGATACAAAAGATGCAGATTTATACAAAAAAGGATTTTTCATACGAATAAGAGACAATAAAACTTTGGATTTTAAATTTAATCTAGAAGATCTAGAAAAAAAACACGAACATTGTGAAGAACATTCTTTTTCTTTACCATTAACTTCCAATTCTTTGGAAAAAATAAATAAAGTCTGCAAAGTTCTAGATTTGATTGGAATTATGAACCCTAGTTTAGAAGAACTAAAAACCAAAAACAATTTTATAGATTCTATGGTTATTGACAAAATTAGACAAAGATACAAAGATGAGAATTTTGGTTTTTGTTTTGATGATGTTAAAAACATGGGAAAATTTCTTGAAATCGAGGCTCATGTTTCAAATGAAAAAAACATAGAAAAAATAAAAAATAGGATGAGGGAAAAAATCAAGAATTTAAAATTAAAACTAATAACAACAGGGTACAACGAACTCTATTGGAAAAAACATAATCCAGAAATCTATAAACAAGGCAAGTACCATTTGGAAGAAGATAAAATTAATTAAATTTATATAATAGAAGTTCTCATGAATTATTATGTGCAAGCAATATAAAATACCAATTTATTCTATTTTGACTGGAATAATTCTTACATTGATTACAGGGTTTTTTCCAAATATATTCCTTATTGGAATTACTTATTGGGGTTATCTTTTACCATGGATGAGCCAAATAGATTATCCTGGGGCACCTTTAGAAATAATCTGGATTAATTTGTTGGTTGACATAATTATTTGGTCAATGCTAATATACTTAGCTTTAGTTAATGTTGAAGAGGAAAAGATAAAAACAGTGAAAAAGAAAGCAGTAAAAATAAAGCCAGTTAAAAGAAAATTGAGAAGAAGAAAAAGATAAACTTAAATAATTTTTAGGTATAGTAATGAATATTGATTAATATGGCTGATAAGAAAAAATTAAGAACACCAACAGGAATGGCAGGGTTAGTAAGATATGAAGAAGGTGCAGAAAGCAAAATAAAAATGGAACCCAAAATAGTTGTTTTTATTGGTGTTGCAGTAATAATTTTAGAACTAATACTCTTTTCTTTCTTTTAACTATATTTTTATAAGTCGATTCTTACAATTATTATCTAATGAGTACAGTCGAATATATTGAAAAAGCATGGATAGCATATAAAAAGAATTTTTGGCAAATTTTTGCAGCAATACTTTTACAGATCTTAGTGTTTCTTGTTCCAGTTATAATAGGTCTAATGCCTTGGGTTTTTGTTTTAACTCCATTTTCAAGAGACATAAATCTAACAAAGGCCATGTTAGATAATTTGGGCATTTTCTCATTTTCTGTTGTAATGTTTATAGTAGGGATTCTAGCTTCAACAATATTAAAGGGAGGATTTGTAAGAATGCTTTATGAATCTTTAAACAGAAGAACAAGGTTTGAAGTAATGTTCAAAACAGTTCAATCAAAATTCTGGACAATTCTTGGAGCTAATTTAATTGTTTTGTTAATATTATTTGTGATAGTTGTTGCTGTTTTTAGCCCAGCAACTATTTTAATCAGTTTTTCTGGTTTTTCCCTTCAGACAGCTCCAACCTCATATTTATTTTTCATTTTTCTGTCAATTATTTTGGGTGCAATAATTTTAGTTCTTTTTGGCATATTGTTTATATTTATTAACCAAGCAGTTGTAATTGATAATCTTAGCGCATTTCAAGCAGTTAAAAGAAGTTTTGTTATTTCTAAGAGATATTTCTTAAGCGTCTTATTCTTGTTTTTTATGTTCTTCTTTTTTAATGCAGGATTAAATAGCGTCTTGCGTTTATTAGGCACACTCTTAACTCTTTTTGTAACATCACCTTTAGTTCTTCTTTCTTATACAGCATTTTACGTAGATAGAAGAAAGAAAGTTAAGTAAATTTATAAATAACTAATTTATTAATAGGAATAGGTGATTATTTGAATTTTAATTTATGGAGAGATAGTTTAACAAAACCTGTAAAGACATTTAAAAAAGAAAAACATAAAGCAAATCTTACTGAAGGCGCTAAACATATAGCTGTTGCAGGAGTTATATCAGGCTTCATAATGGGTTTATACCAGCTGATTGTTGGTGTAGAAATAGCAAGTGAATTATTTCCAATGTATTCACCTCCCACGGGTGTAGAAGCATTCTTTTCATCTTTAATATTAACACCTATAGTAAGTGTTATAGGTTGGCTAATAGTTTCAGCAATACTTTTTGTATTAGCATTAATGTTTGGTGGAAAAGGAAATTATAAGACACAATCTTATTTGTACGCTATTTACAGTGCACCTTTAAGTGTAATATCAACAATAGTATCCCTGATTCCATTCGCAGGACCACTCTTAGCATTTATAGCTTTGTTATATGGTCTATACCTTTTGACAATGGCATTGAAAGAGGCTCATCAATACAGTACAATAAAGGCAGTTCTTACATGGTTAGTACCAGTTTTAATCATAGCAGTGATCGTAATTGTGGCAATAGCCATTGCAGCAGCGTTCGTTCTTGGAGCTATTGCAGATATACTTCCAGCTGATGTGATTCCGGTTGACATAATTCCAACTGGAATATAATCTTCTTTTCTTTTTAATTATTTTTTACAACTCCCAGTGGTTAGAATTTTATATGCCACATTTATGTTCATATTAGATCTATGAGTGAAAAAATAATTTTTGTTTCACACTGTATATTAAATCAAAATATAAGAAATGAAAAATTCTATAAAGTAAAAGAATTGGTAGAATTGCTTGCTGAATCAAGTATAGGAATAGTTCAAATGCCATGTCCTAAAATAGATTGTAATGGGAAGTTCATAAAAAATGAGAACAATTCTAAAATTTATAAAAAATACTGTGAAAAAACTTCTGCTTTTATTATAAATACAATCAAGAAATATTTGGATGCAAATTTTGAAGTTGTAGGAATTCTTGGAGTGGAGTTTTCCCCAATCTGCGGCGTTTATAGAATTAACAATGGAAAAAAGAATGTTCCTGGAAAAGGAATTTTAATAGAAGAACTTGAAAATGAGATGCAAAAAAGGAATTTTCAGGTTCCAATAATTTCAACCAATTTAAATAATATTTTCTCAACTTTAGAGAAAATAGATCTTCTTTTAAAAAATTCTTAGGGGGTGTTAAAATGAGTATAAAAGTAAAATCAAAAAGAGATAAAACAACAGTTGAAACAGATTATCGTGGTTCTCAACTTGATCATTCTATAGTTCATAGAGACAGAGGATTAATAGGTGCTATGAATGCTTTTGGAATAAGTGAAGTAAGGGGTTCAAAAAGTTCTGGTGTTTCTTATTCTCTTGAAAAGAACTTTGATGAAAAAATCAAGAAAAAATACGGAAGAGATCAAGGATATTTTAATCCATATTAGATGATTTTATGGTAGACAAAAAATCTCCCTATTATGTAAAAAGCGAGTTCTCAAACAGATTCTATGGAAATGAGAATTCTACAACTTTTGAAAGAGGCTTAAAAGTAACTGGTAAAGACAAAGACCATGTAAAATACACGGCCTCTTATGTACAAAACGAGGTGATGTAATGTCATATTATGGAAAAGTTCATAATAAAAGCACAATAACAACTAGAAAAGATTATACTAAACTAGTAGGAGAAGGTTCTTCCAGATCAAATGACAGAGACATAGCAAGAAGCATTTCTGATGGTTTGGCCGATTGTGTTAACAGAGCAAATCAGATTGCATATGAAGCTCATAAAAGATCAAATGGGTGGGATTAATGACAGAATACTATGGTAAAATAAGTGTTACTTCTGTATGTACTAATAACAAATATTTTTCCGCTATTCATGGTAGAGGGTCTTCTAAATCAAATGATCTGGGAATAGCCAGAGATTTATCTCACCGTTTGCCTGATTTAGTTGATAATGCTAATTACTATACTTACGATTTGCAAAAAGGAAGATAATATGTACCAGTCAAAAATCAGTCAAAAAATGATTATAGACAAGAGAACAGGAAATGTAAAATTAGAGGAATTTGATGTTAATGTTGATGGATATAAGAACAGAAAAAAACTAAGAAAAGCTAAGAATGCTTACAATTTAGACAAAGATATTGAAAAAGAATATAAAGACGACGATTGGCCAGAAGGAATGTGGTATTATATGTTCGAAGAATACTTAGAATATCTTAAAAAATGGAAAAAGAACAAATCTAAAAAGAAATAGAAAAAACAATAAAAAAAACTTAAAAGAGTAAAAACCAATTAGCTGTATGTTCCGCTTATTCTGCCTGTACTGTTGAAACTTACTCCTCCGTATAAGTATGTTATGGAAACACTAAATGTATAAGTGTTACCTGCAGTACCAGTTACACCATTAATCGCTGTGAAATTTATTATGGCCTTTTCACCTGCTACAAGTGTTACATCGCCTCCTGTGGGAGATCCGGTACCAGCTTTACTTGCCTCAGTTGTTGACCAAATATATACATCAGTAACATTTACTGTTTCACCAACTCTGTTTTCTAAGTTTCCCGTAAAAACACCGTCAGCACCTAAACTCCAGGGTGAAAGTACCATTATATCTGTAAACCCTGTTGCAGATTCTCCTAAAAAGCCTGATGGTGCAAATATTCCATAATATGCTAGAACTCCAGCCACTATCAAAATTATTAAAATTGCCCATCCATAAGTCATTAAGTATTCAACTGCTGTCTGTCCTCTCATTTTTAATACCTCCTATTTAATATTTTATTTTGTCAACTTGGTACTTAAAGATTTCTATAAAGCAAAAAAGCTTCCAAAAAACATCTCCACAACCATTCTAGACACTATTAAAACTGTTATTGATCCTATGAGTAAGAGTGGAATAAGCCTTAAGCCATTCTTTTCTTTTCCTGTTTGAATTAATCCTATTGATAGTGAACCAAAGAATGCTGTTATTGATAATGCTGATACAGAAAACCAAAATAAGTCATCCACAGTTATTTGGGGACCTGTAGCTTTTTTTAAAAATCCACCTATTCCCATTCCCTGTCCAGCTATTTCTGTTCCAGTTCCTATTGAACCCCAAAGAGTAGTCATTGTATCAACAAAGAAAATACTTATTGAAAATAAGAATGGTGCTGCAAGTACAGCAGCAAATAATATAAATATTGAATAAGTCAATACTGAGGATTTTATCTCTTTTTTAAGAGTTTGAGTAACTCTTATGTTGTTTGCAGTTTCTTCTAATAGGTGAGCAAGTTCTCCTCCAGATTCTATACCTTCTAATAGCAATTTTACTGTTCTATTCAGTATCTTTGATTTAATATTTTTTGTCATTTCAGTAAGTGCCACTTTTAATGATTTCCCTCCCATTGTTCTTGCACCAACTTTTTTAATTTCTTCTTCAAGAACTCCGAATTCGGGTCTTGCAGAAAGCCATATTGCTCTATCAACAGTCATACCAGCTCTTATATTTGCTGACATCAGCTGTAAAGCATCTGGCAAAACCTTTTCAATATGATTAGCTCTCGAGTCTGCAATAAACATGAAGATTAAATAAGTTAAAATTATAACACCTCCACCAATTCCCACACCTATTAAAATTCCCAAAGTCCCAAAACCAAGCAAAAGGAAAATTAGAGAAAAGTTAATAGCTAAAATTATTGATAAGACAAAGGAAAAACCCACTATTTTGTTAGTTGTATTTTCTTTTATTCCAGCATATCTTATTTGTTTTTTAAAAAAATCTCTGTATCTTTTTGGGGTTAAATAATAAATGTCTTTCAACTATCTCACCATTAAAGGCCTTTTGGTTTTTATTATTCCCATATAAAAATATTGGAAAACTGCTAAGGCAACAATTATTAAAGGAAATATTAATTTTGGTATTACGATACCAGCAAAGGAAGACAATATAATTAAGAATGTTATTCCTAAGGTTGGCATGATTATTGCAATCATCATATAGATTAATGTATAAGGACTTAATTCTCGTCCATATTTTCTTATTGCTATTATTTGTTCTTGTGTTAAATTATGGACAATGCCTTCTAAAGCATCACCAATATCGCTTCCAGCTTTTATAGAGTTTGTTAATTGCCACAAAGTTCTTCTAAAATACAAAGAGGGATTTCTTCTAGATGCTTCTTCCAAAGCCCCTATTTCAGATTTTCCAGCATTTATTTCCCTTACTACTTTTTTAAACTCTTCACTTATCTCTCCATAGCCTATGCTTATGCTTACCATTGAATTAAAGAGTGGAACGCCTGACTTAATTTCAACTAGCATGTGTTGTAAAGAGTTTAATAGGTCTGATTCTAAAACTTTCATTCTTCTATGAGCAACAACTTTTGGATAATTCATTAAATAAAAGAAAATAAAAAGAGAAAAAACACCACCAACAAAAAAAGGAAGGAAAAAATCTATCTTACCTGCAATTAATCCTATCCAGAATATTAAAGGTGTTAATAATACAAAATAGAAAATAGCTGTTAAAACAATTAAAGAAGCATATTCTCTTGGTCTTAAGTCAATTTTGGCTTGATAAAGAGTTAGTTTTAAACCTGGAAAGGATTTGCAAATTATATCTCCAAATTTTGAAAAATGTGCTACTGCTTCTTTCGCTGCTTTTTTAGTTGGAAAAGGAACAAAAGGAACTATCATTTTAAACAGCTTTTTTGAGTTCTTTCATAAAACTTGGTCCAAGAATTTCATCGGGTTTACCATTTTGGTTAACTATTTTTAAAATCTTTTCTCTGTTATGATAATAATCAGCAACAACTTTTCCTACAGTATTTACAGTATTTACTTGGTTATTCAGCATCCATTGTAAAACAATTTCTTTTTCTCTCAAATCTTTTTCCATTTCTTCATCTGTCATTCCAGTGTGCATTCTTACCTCATCTATTAACCTTATGCTGTCCCTAACCTTTACTATTTTATCAGTTTGAGGTTTCCATCTATATAATGTTTCTAATCTTGCCTTTGCTTCACCTCTTGCACCTCCTGGAAGTAATTCTGCTACTTGTAATGTTCTTCTTATTCCTCTTCTTCTATGCCTAAATTGAACTACAACTAAATGCAAAGATTCTAACAAAGTTTCTGGCAAGTCAATTGGAGGATTAGTTAATCTTCTTATGACTTGTTCAGCTGTGTCAGCGTGCAATGTTGCATAAACACTGTGACCAGTGTGCATTGCTTCGAATAGAACTTCAGCTTCGCCCTGTCTTCTTATCTCTCCTACAACAACCCTATCAGGTCTCATTCTCAAAGAGTTAACTAATAAATCTAACATTGTTATTTCTCCTTTTCCTTCTGGATTTGGTTCTCTTGTTGTTAAAGGGATCCAGTGCAAGAAGTCTGGTAAACGAAGCTCTCTGGTGTCCTCAATTGATATTATTCTGTGGGTTGGTGGTATGAAAGGCATCATTGCATTTAGTACTGAAGTTTTTCCTGAAGCTGTTCCTCCAGCAACTAATATGTTTAATTCATATTGCATGCACAACCATAACAAAGCAGCTATTTCCATTGAAAGCGTTTTATTAGCAGGATCAAGAAAATGTACCATTGTCCAGGGCTCTCTTCTGAATTTTCTTATTGTTATTGTATTTCCTTTTGTTGATATTGGAAACAAAGTAGCATTAACTCTGTCTCCTGTTATTAAGTGGGCATCCATTAATGGACTTAAATTAGTTATTTGTCTTCCAACTTTTCTTCCTATTAAACTTGCATAGTTGTATATCTGTTCTTCTGATGGAATTATTATATTTGTTTTTAACCAACCATGTCTCTTGTGGAATACCCAAGCACATTCAGTAGAATTATTTATAACAAGTTCTTCTAAGTTATCATCATTTAATATAATTTCAAGTCTTCCTAAACCAAGCATCTCATGAACAAGATATCCTGCTAATATGTTTTTTTCCTCATCTGAAACTTTAGGCATTTCTTTAGAAATTGTTTGAAGTGCACTTTCTAAGAATCTTTTCTTAATGCCTTCCATTGCTTTAGGATCTAAAATTTCACTCACTTCTATTTTTACAATTTCTATTAATGTTTCTTTTATAGAATCTAAAATAGCCCGTGTTGCAGGTTCTACTGCTGGGAATCTAACCTCATAAACCGGAGTGTATTCTTCTGGTCTTTTTATTATACTAACTTTTCCGGGTACTTTATCAGCCTCTATTTTATAAGTGTCAATTGCTTCTCTTGCCATTTATTCACCAAAAATCCCTATAGATATTTGACTTTTTCTTAGCTTTATTTTTCTTTTTTTCTGTCTTCTTTTTAATATTAAAAAATTTTTTATGTAGTTTTTTATGCTTATTTTTTACATTTTCTGTTTTTTTCTTGTGTCTTCCAAATAATCTTTTTAATGGATTTACACTAGGAATTTTTTTACCTTTTAAAACAAGTCCAGTCAATTTAATTTCTGCTTCTAGATTCTTTATATCCCTTCTTATCTCTTCTTTCATTTCTTCTAAATTTTTTATCTGATTTCCATGTGATTCTATATATTTGATTTTTTCATTAATTTGTTTGTCAACAGCTTCTATATTTAATTTTAATTCATCAAAGCTTTTTACCATCTTTTCTGTTATATTTTCTATTTCTTTTGTATCTTTGATTGCTTCTTGTTTTTTAGATTCTAAAGAATCTAAGAGTTTAAGATTTTTCTCAACATCTTCTAATTTCTTATGCAGTTCTTTTTCTAATTTAGATACATCTTTACTTGTTATTTCTATTTTCCCTTCAGTTTTTATTATTTTCTTTTCAAAAATTTCTGCCTTTTTCTCAATTTTCTTTTTTTCTCTCTCAAGTCTTTTAGCTATTTTTTTCCCTTTAATTTTTTTAATAGTTATAATAGGTTCTCCAATTGCTGGATATTTTACTTCTATAAAATCTCTTTCTTCTAGAATTCTAATCCACTGTTCTATTTGATTTTGAGTAACCCCAAGTTCTTTGGCTGCTTCACTCATAGTTATTTTCTCTTTATCTTTAATTATTTTTATGAGTTTGTCAATTGGAGTTTCTATTATTAACCCATTTATTTCTTTCATCTAATCCCTATTCAAATTAGTTCTTTAACACCATATATAATTTTTCGTCTAACTAATTAGTCCACTAACACCATAAATATTGGGGTGGTTATCTTCTGAATCTATTTTAAACCAATTAAATACAGGATCATAGTCACCATTTCTAACAGCACTTCCTGTAATGTTGCTCCAATATTTATAATCTATACAACTAAATGTATAATCTACTCCTAAATTCATTGCAAGTATATCTTCTAAATTAACAACAGTTTCTAAACCATGTGGTTCATACTTGCTTGAAAGAGTTAATCTACCTTCTAATCTATCTAGAAAACTTGCTCCTTTGTCAGAAGGTCTGTAATAACCATAAACAATATTGTCTGTCAAGTTTTTCAAATCCCAAACTTTCTTAGTGTTAAAGTCTAGATATATTCTTTGATTTTCTTGAATTATTGCTGTAGCTCCAGATGCACCAGCTATATAAGGTACTGTTAAACCAGGATTAACATAAGGATCTTCACTAACAATACCACCAAAAGAATTTAATGTTGCAATAGGTTGCGTCATATTATCTGTAATAAATATTTTTTCACTGTTTGGGCTTATTGTAGAAGTTGTTGCATTTCCACTAACACTTCCCAAACCTGCTGTAGAGCCTTCAACTAAATCTTTTGCATAATTAGTAAAGTTGTAATATCTTATTATTCTGCTCACTCTTCCAAAAGTATTTAATGGAAAAATTGGATCTTCTATTCTTTCTATAGAAACTAATTGTGATGTAGTTATGTTCCTTAAAACGCCCATTTTTACTTGCTTATCTGAAAGATTCAAAAGAATTTTTATATTAAACAAAAGATTAAAGCTATCATTTTGTGTTACGTTTACTTCAATAGATTCGAAATTTAAAGTAAAACCAGAACCGCTTGCTATATCACTTACATTTTCTTCCCATCTGTTTATATTACTAGTATCTACCAAAGGAGCTTCAAAGCCTTTTATTGTTCCGTTTTGTATTAATTCTGCTAATCCTAATCCAGCATCTTCAAAAACCGCTGAAGGTCCAGATACTGTAATATTAGAAACTGCAGCTATAAGAGCTCTTTTGCCGCTTATCTCTATAAACCTGTTTAAGTCAGATTCAATACTATCCACAAAATACTTAAGTTCATTTGCTCTGATACTTATGTCAATATTTGTTTCACCTACTTGTGAGTAGAAAAATATTATTCCAAATACCGGAATAATAAGCAGAGCCGCCATTATAGTATAAAGTAAACCTTTCATACTTACACCCACGTTCTAACTCTTGCACTTACTGGTCCCCACATGTATGGAACACCAGAAACCCTAATGGAATCTACAAGCATTTCCATAGCCGAAATGTCATCACCTAATACATCCTCTAACCTTTGAATTGCGTCATTGTCTGCGTCAGTTTCATTTTCAAATACATCACCATAACCTACTGATGCAGGTACTAAAAATGTTGTATGTCCAAGAGAATCCACTGGATTAACAGAATAACCATCAGTGAAATTTAGTTCAAATTTATTGTTGCTGTTAATTAAAACTCCCAGCGGGTTATTTTCATATCCAAATCTTGCAAAAGCTATAATCAAAGGATCACTTGATGCATTTGCTGGATCATGATTATACAAAACTATGTCATTTGCTCTTGCAAGTTGTTGCGGATCCCATCCACTCCAATAACCCCAAGCAAATTGCCATCTAGCAAATAAAGGAATTTTATAAGTTAAATTAAAGTCCCATCTAACATATCTATAAAAATCTGAAAGTGAAAACTGTGTATCTAGATCTGCATATGTGTAATTTTTAAGCTCTCTAGTTAAATCAATATAATTGTATATTATTCCCAGTCTTGAATAATTAACACTAACATAAGAATCATTACCATTTAATATTCTTCCATATCCAAAATCTTCTACACGAGTGTAATTGTCTATATGTGCTATAAACCAAAAGTATCTTGATCTAAGGTCATCATAAGAAATTCCGTTTGTATCCAAAACATTTCTTATTTCTGTATCATTCCATTCTGCAACACCATCAACAGGAGTTTTGTTGCTTATTAAATATTTAATACCCTTCCACATGAACATTAATGTTAAATTATCAACCTGCGTTTCATTAGTAATATTTAGTCTAACAGACAAATTTGAAATATTTCCAGGTACAAATACTGGTTTTTTATATTCAATTGAACAATTTGAAAAAACGGTTTGGAAATACTGTTTTTCAAACTGTTCTAATGTTGATAATGTGGAAGTATTATAAATTACAACTATATGTGTTGCACCATCGTCTCCACCGCTAAAACTTCCTGCCTGATACCAGAAATCAACTATTCCTATATTAAGGCCAGAATTAAGCATGTCTTCAAAATCTTCTACCAGTTGATTACCGGAACCAGCACTTCCAGGTACGTATTCTCCATTCAAATAAGCCTTAAAGTTGTTATCAACAGAAGCAGATTCTATAAACCAATATGCATCAAGAATAGTAGCATCTTCAGGTATATCTATAACATAAGTAACATTGACATGATTTTGATTACTTCCTGCACATTTATTTTCTTGTTCTTTTTTGCAAACACTGCTAGAAACTACATCACCCATTATAATAAGCGTGTTATTTTTGCTTATTCTTTTAGCTATAGCTCTTGCAACATAACCATCTGTAGGTTTGTATTTTTCATAACCAGAAACAACTCTTCCAGAAGAAATTTCTATTGTTGAGTTTTGATAATCTGTTCTTGAAGTGTCTGAAGAATTGTAAATAGGATCACCATCTATTAAAAACTCATAACCCATGTTACTTGGAATAAAACCATTAAGAATGTCTTTTGTTATATTTGCTGCTTCTTCCACATATCCAGCAGACCATAAGGCCCCTATAATGTCTATTGTTCTTTCTTCCAAATCGCTTTGATTTAAGATCCCAGTAGATATGTATTGATTCAATAAACTTTGATTATCACAAACATCTCCAAGCTTAGAATTAGAAAGAACTGTTAACACATCCTCTGATACGAAGTGTAGTTGTTCTGAGGCTAAGTAAGGCGATGTTACTCTTGTTCTAAAGAAAATTAAACCAGCTATTACTGCTATTATTATGCCAAGTGCTATTAAAGCATCAATAGTAAAGATAATGCCTCTCATGACCAAACACCAACATCTAAAATAGCTTTGGTTGTATTTCCACTAAAATTAACTAAACCCAATCTTTTCACGTAAAAAACCTGATTAGAGTTTTCATCTTCCTTTTTGCCATATTTATAATCATTTATAAGATACCCAGTTTCATTTTTGATTTCAATATAAATTTCATATCTCCCAACACCCATTATTCTTTTTGCAGTGTAGTATTCAATTTCTTTAAGTTCATCAAATTTAGTTAAGTTTATTAGACCAGAATTAAAAAATCCTATAATCTCAACAGTATCATTGTTCCAATATTCTGGATAACCAGTGCTTGTCAGCAGAACATCTGCTATACTATTAACTTTAGCTTGTATATCTTCGCGTGTTTTATAATCATTTATTTCTGCATTAAGGTTGCTAAAAAATAATTCGGATATGGCCATTACTATTAAAAAAATAAATAAAGCCATAGCAAAATCTGAGGAGAAGAGCTCAGCTTTCAATTAAGACCCCCCCACCATCATTTTTAATTTTATTTACTCCTGGATTTATTGTTCCAGAAACATTATTTGTAATTATATTAGACGTAACACTTTTAGTGTCCCATTTAATTTCAACAAGTCTAAAATCCGTATTAATAGAGACAGAATATTCTATATTGTTTACAAGCTTTGGTGGTATTTCAAATACCCTGTAATATCCTCTTATACTGGCTGCAAAATTAATTTCATTTGCTATTAAGTTAGAGGTTCTTTGAGCATCTGAATAAATAGTTGAAGTTGATATGTCATTATTTTTCAAACCAATTACAATTAGAACAATAATAAAAATAATTAGTAAAAAACCAACTAAACTAATAAATTCTATTGTAACTTCAGACTTCCGTGATGTTAACATAATTATCCTCGGCCTTTACTCTTATTCTCTTCAATCCTTGAGTACTTGATATAGAACCCTGCAAATCTGCTTTTGACATTACAGGAATATCACCTATGCCCCCAGCTATCCATACTCTGATCAGAAGAGTTTTTCCGCTGATATTTATTGACTCAACGCCCTCAGGAATATAAACTGAGTTTAATGTTATTTGAGAAGGCTTTCCTTGTGTATTTACTATGTTTGCTGCATCTATGATATGTCTTGCTGCAGATATAGCATTTGATATTCTTATTTCTTCTTTGTTTCTTTCTGTAAGCTGTCCAGAATACGCTACTAGAATTAATACCAATACTATAATCATTGAAAAAATCAGTAAATATTCAAAAGCAGCCTGTCCTTTCATAACTAAGAATTGTTAAACCTTTAAGAAAAAGATTACTTATTATTAATTTTAAATAATATATAATGAGTTATATGCAAAATCCCTGGTTATTTTTGAAAAAAGAAATAGCAAAATCATTAGATGTTAGTATCAATGAAATAGAAGAACCGGATAAATACGGAGATCTTGCATATGCTTGTTTTTCTTTAGCTAAAAAAATGAAAAAAGATCCCAAGGAAATTGCTAAAAAATTAGCAAGTGAGTTGAAAATAGATTACATTAAAAGAATAGAAGCCATAGGGCCTTATGTAAATTTCTTTATTAATTGGGAAAGTTTTGGTCAAAAATTATTAGAATCAATTAATGAAAAATATGGAGGTTTCATAATAAAAGATAAAAAAGCTTTGATTGAGCATACTAGCATAAATCCAAACGCCTCTCCTCATGTTGGCAGAGCAAGAAATGCTATTATTGGAGACTCTTTAGTTAGATTAATTAAATTCCTAGGTTATGAGACAGAAGTTCATTATCTTGTTAATGATGTTGGAAAACAGATAGCTGTTTTAGTTTATGGTGTTATGAGTAAAGATATTGAAGAATTAAAATTTGAAGACCTATTGCAAATATATATTGAAACAAGTAAAGAAGCAAAAGAAAATCCTGAAACTGAGAAAAAAGTTTATGAAATTCTTGCAAAATTTGAGAAAGGAGATAAGAAAACTATGGATTTCTTTAAGAGGGTGGTTTCCCTATGCGTTAGAGGCCAGAAAGATATACTATCTGAATTAGGAATAGATTATGATTTTTTTGATTATGAAAGTGATTATATAATTAATAAAAAAACCAATAAGATTCTAAAAAAACTTGAAAAAACAGGTAAGATATTTACAGATGAAAACAATAGAAAGGTTCTTGATTTAAAAGGTTTTGATATACCAATGGAATCCCCTGCTTTTGTTTTATTAAGATCAGACGGCACAAGTTTGTACAATTTAAAAGATATAGCATATACTATAGATAAAATTGAAAGAGCAAAAGATATTAACATAGTTGTTTTGGGGGAAGATCATAAATTTTACTTTAAACAATTGTCAGCAGCCTTAAAGATTTTAGATTATGAACCACCACAAGTTGTTCATTATTCTTTTATTTTATTGCCAACAGGAAAGATGAGCACAAGAAAGGGAGAATTAGTCCTATTAGAAGATTTTATTGATGAAGCTTATGAAAAGGCTTTAAAAGAAATTGAAAAAAGACATCCAGATCTGCAAGCAGAAAAATTCAAGAGAGCGAAAAAAGTTGCTGTTGGAGCTGTCAGATACAGTATAGTAAAAGTTAGTCCTGAGAAGAATGTTATGTTCAGTTGGGATGAAGTCTTAAGATTTGATGGAAATACAGGTCCTTACCTTCAATATACTTATGCAAGAGCCAATTCTATACTGGAAAAAGCAAAAATAGAAGATTTTAATGTAAAATATCTAAAAGATGAAATAGAAATAGAAATCTTAAAATTATTATCAAAATATCCACAGGTTTTAGAAAAAACTTTGAAAGAATTAAGACCGCATTTTATAGCCAATTATTTGTATGGGTTGGCAGACACTTTTAATAAATTTTACCAATCTATACCTGTTTTAAAATCTGAAGAAAACACAAGAAAAGCTAGATTAAAAATTGTAGAATCAGTGAAATTTGTTTTAGGAACTGGTTTAGAAGTATTAGGCGTGCCTATTTTAAAGAAAATGTAATTAAGAGAAATCCAATAAAGACTGAACTTTTTCTATAGAACTATAAATGTTGTTAAGATTTACTCCTATTATTGGAACCTGAAAATTTCTTTTTTGCATCTCGCTTTCAAGTTCTTCTATTAAAATCCCTTTTCCAGGAACATTCTTTCTTCCGTTCTTTATTCTATGAACAGCACAAGTAGCAGACAGTTCTACACCTAAAATGCCAACCACATGATAATTGCTTCTGAGATAGTTTTCTATCAGATTTATAAGACTAAGAGATAATTTGCGACATTGTTTTCTATAACCGTTTGTTTTATGAAAATTTGCACCTAACCTTCTATTTAATCCACCGTTGAATTCTAATTGAGGGCACGGCAATTGAACTATCCCAACGCTTGATTCTGCAAATAATTCTAACAGATCTTTGAATGATCCAGTAAATCTTTCTCTACCAATGGCTCTTGCGTTTTGATTTAAAAGACAATGAGATACAAAGATAACTTTTTTGCTGCGTTCCATATAGTAATATAATATAGTTTTTTTAACTTATAAACTTACTCATTGATAGTAGTAAATATATACAGGGATTCGACATTTATCGACCAATATCTTAACTTTTAAGTGATGTTAGAAGTTAGTTTTTTAAAGAATAGGCTTGTTTTTTTTGATTATTTTAACACTTTTGGTACTTTCAGAAAGTTTTTTAAAGTTTAGGTTTTTATTATTAATTATCATCCGGTTAAAAGAGTTAATAAACTAGATGATTATATGGTGACTCAAAAACTAAAAGAAATGTTAAAGCAGTTGGGTTTAACAGAATATGAAGCAAAGGCATGTATAACTTTAATTAGATTTGGGAAATGCAGCGCTGAAAAAATATCTGCTGCAGGAGAAATACCACTTCCAAGAGTTTATGATACAATGACAAGTTTATCAGAAAAAGGACTTGTATCAATATCTAGAACAAGACCCAAAAAATTTAGAATAGTTAATCTAAAAAGATTTTTTGATATATTAAAAGTTGATGAAAAAAAGAGTATTGAAAATAAAATTAAACATATTGATAATGTTTCTTCTCAATTTTTGAAAACAGTTTCTTCATTACCATTGGAAAAATTGGAAACTGAAAAAGATGACCTGATGTTAACAGTCACAAAAAGAGGAATAAATATTGGTGATATTTGGAACCAGGTTCAAGATGAAACTAAAAAAGAGGTTTTAGTATTTGCTGGAGACTTGTCATGGATTCATTCAAGAGCAAAATACATAAAGAAACTTACAAAAAAAGGATTAAAATACAAGATTCTTTGGTCTAGAGGCGTGAAGGAAGTAGTACCCAATGTTAAAAAAGCTGTTAAAACTGGAGCTGAATTGCGTTGTTATAATGAAGAATCAAGTAAATTAAGAGGAATCATATCAGATGGAAAAACAGTTTATATAATACAGAAAACATTAAAACCTGGTTTAAGTTTAAAAGACATGAAAGAAGGTGTTTCTTGGTCAGAAACAAGTGCTGATTATACTGGTATAATGCTAACAGGTAAATTAATAGCAAAAGTTTTTAGAAACTATTTTCACTTACTTTGGGAAAAATCTTTGCCAGCTGAAGATTTCTTAAAAAAGTTTAAAACCAAATAAGTGGTTGTATGGCTAAAATTAATGGAAAACACATAGATGAAGGACGCTTAAGCGTCCTTAAACGTCCATTTACAAAAAGTGCACAAATGGATATGTTGAGACAAGTGACTATTCAATATTATCGAAGACTATTTAGAGCTACACCTTTACAATTTTCTGTTATAGATGCTGCACTTAGAATGAATAAGAGGCATGGGCAAGATGTAATAAGAGGTGTGTTCAATGTTGGTAATTATACTAGAAAGGAATTGTCAATTTTAGAAAATTTACAACATTTAGAAGAAGATTATAATAATGCAAGATACGAATTCTCTCAAATATATAACAAAGCAACACTTCCTCTTATTGATATGGATATTATGCTAACAACAGAAAATACAGAATTTTTAACCAAAGTAAGATATAGATCTGAATTTAGAAGTTCATTGCCAAAACCACCAGAATCTATAGAAGATAGTTTTAAAAAATTTGATATACATCGTGATACAACAAAAACTGAAAAAGAATTTGTTGAAATGTATGAGTCTTTTAAAGACCCTCAAAAAAGAGAAGGAACATATTTGGATAAACAAGAAGAACAATTTCTTAGTACAGATCCTAATAAAAAAATTAAACCAGTCATTTTATTTGTTAGTAATGATGCAAGTCCCAAATTCAGAAGTGTATTAGAAGAGCACTTAAAAGGAGGTCACATACAAAACCATTCACAATATATTATTGGTCCTTGGAGCAGGGCTAAATTATCTTTTAAAGAAAAATTCCCTGATTATTATTCTGAAATAATTGGAAATGTTAAAGAAGAAGTGGAAAAGGGTGTGTATGGAATAGAAAATGAGACTATTAAATCCTTTACTTTAGATTGCCTTGATTTATAATCGCTTTCTTTTAATAATCAGAAAATATAATTTTTATTATGAAAAGAAGATATTGGATTATTTTAATTGCAATTTTTATTTTTGTAGATATAGTAATTTTTTATCTTCTTTCTCCAACTTCACCAGAACAAGACATTCCTACTGAATCTCCTGAACAAGAAGAAGAAACATCGTCTTCACCTAATTTTACAATTCCTGGCAGTCCAGGAACAATGCCTGGAAGTAGTGGTGGAGCACCAGGAGGAAGCGGGGGTAGTGAAGGTGGTGAAGGAGGTGAGGGTGGTTTTGGAGGATCAGGGGGAGAGCCTGGAGAAGAAGAACTTCCACCTGTAAATTATACATTATATTTAGACACAGTTCCCTCTTTTCTAAAACTTTTTGTTAATTACAGAGTAAATGGATTTGAGTTCAACATAACAGAAACAGCTCCCTTTTCTGTAGAAATTGATGGTTATTCAACAGCTTGTGTTTTAGTGGCCTCCAAGTTAACTGGACAAGGAGTTTTGAAGTGGTTTGTTGATGGTGAAGAAGTACAAGCTACTGAGTGTTATCCTCCTTTTTCTGGTTGTGGAGTGTTTATGGATTCAGACCATAATGTTCTTCAACAATGGATTCCAGAAGAATAGATATAAGAATTAAAAAACCAATTTTATTTCTATGTCTTTTAAATTTTTAGATATAACAACATCTGATGCTGCATTTGAAGCAGCTGGAAAAGATCTTAATGAACTTTTTGCTAGTTCTGCTTTGGCCATGTTCGAGGTAATGGTAAACACAAAACAAATAAAAACAGAACTTGAAAGAAAAGTTGAGGCACAAGCAGGTGATTTGAAAGGTCTGTTATTCGAATGGCTTAACGAGCTTTTAGTTTTTTATGGTGCAGAAAATCTAGTCTTTTCTAAATTCGAAGTTATGATAGATGATAAAAATTTTAAACTTGAGGCAAAATGCTGGGGAGAACCAATAAATCCAGAAGAACATGAAACCAAAACAGAAGTAAAAGCAGCTACTTATCATAAAATGGAAATAGAAAAAAATGAAGAATGGAAAGCCAGAGTGATATTAGATATCTAACCTTTAACCACACCCAAAGGTGTTAATCTTACAACACGTTTGCTTATACCAGCATTTTCTGTTACTTTTGCTACCTCATCTATTTCTTTATAAACTGAAGGCGCTTCTTCAGCAATTACTTTCCAGCTCGCAGCTCTTACTAGAATTCCTCTTTGAGCTAAATCTGCTTTAACTTTTTCACCTCTAAATCTTTTTAGAGCCCCACGTCTTGACATAGTTCTTCCAGCTCCATGTGCAGTAGAATAAAAAGTCTCTTTTGCAGTTTCTGTTCCAACTAAAACATAACTTGCAGAACCCATAGAACCAGGAAGCAGAACAGGTTGGCCTACACTCTGATAATCTTTTGGTATTTCTGGATGATTAGCAGGAAATGCTCTTGTAGCTCCTTTACGATGAACATACACCTTTATTTTTTCTCCATTTATTTCGTGTTCTTCAATTTTTCCAATATTGTGACATAAACCATAAATCAAGTCTAATCCCATTTCTTCTAATCCCATTTTCAAAGTTTTAGCAAAACTTTCTCTTACCCAGTGCATTATCATGTGTCTGTTTGTAAAACCAAAGTTAGCTGCACACGACATTGCAGCAAAATAATCATCAGCTTCTTTTGTTCCAGAAGGTGCATATATTAATTCCCTATCTGGCAATTTTTTCAATAGATCACGAAACTTAGTTTCTAATATCTTTATATAATCAGTACAAACTTGATGTCCCAAACCTCTACTTCCTGAGTGAATCATTATTGTTACTTGTCCTTCTTTTTCTATTCCAAAGGTTCTTGCTACTTCTGGTAAAAATATCTTATCAACTTTTTGGATTTCTAAAAAATGATTACCTGCTCCTAAAGATCCTAGTTGAGGAGCTCCTCTTCTTTTTGCATTTGCTGAAACTTTTGCTGGATTTGCTTGTTCCATTCTTCCATTTTCTTCTAAATGGTCTAAATCTTTTTCAAAACCATAACCATTTTCAACTGCCCATTTTGCTCCATTGGCCAAAACCTCATCTAATTGTGATGTGCTTAACTTAATTTTTCCACTTCTTCCCA
>CAYGBE010000213.1:0-4396 GCA_964348065.1 uncultured archaeon | reverse complement strand
AAGTGCCCTTCCAAGCCAAGGGAACCTACTTCCCCATGGAGTATGAAGCACAGGAAACCTTTGAGGGCCCAAATGGCCCGATTGACGTGGACTTCAGACTAATACGACCTGATGACACTGATAGAATCAAATGCCTATTCTATGGACTCAGTGAAGAGTCGATCTTCTTTAGATTCTTGACACCCCTTACAAGTCTCCAGCGACAGACTCTGCAGGACTTCTACAATGTGGACCAGTCTAGAGACATCAGCATCGTAGCAACCATCTGCTCCAACGATGACGGGTCAACTGAGGAGATCATTGGTGCAGGGCGCTACCTGCTCGATTGGCACAAGAATGAGGCAGAATTCGCACTTCTAGTCCAAGATGACTATCAAAACAAGGGGATTGGCACTTACATGCTCAATCACCTAATGCGTATCGCAAAGAGCAAAGGAGTAGGAGCCTTCGTGGCACACGTCCATCCAAAGAACGTGCCAATGATTAGGTTCCTCCACAAGACTGGGAAAGTGATCGAGAGTAAGCTGAAGATGGAAGATGATGAGTATATCTTCAGACTCACTCTATAGTTTCACCGGGTCGCGCTTCGGGTCAAATTTCACCGAGAATGACCTTTGTGACAGGACCTGGCTCAATTCTCATTGGTCGTAGGCCTTTGTGGATGCTCTCAATCCACCCGTCCAGTTCATGAATACTCCTTAGACCCTCTATCCTGGCCACCGGGTTGCCTTTCTTGAAAGCCATGATGAGAGGTACACCCACTACATCAAACGTCGTTGCGGCCTCTTCCTGCTCATCGATATTGATCTTTGCAAAATACACCTTCGACTTGTAGTCACTCGCGAGCTCATCAAGAACAGGTTTCATCTGCCTGCAGTATGGGCATGTATTGGTGTAGAACTCGATGATTGCAGTCTTTGGCTGTCGAACAGTATCCATGAAGTTCTTGTCAGATAGTTCATTCAGGGTACCGTTAGCCATAGGCTCATCAGGATTCTTTGTCATCGCAGCCTCTAGACGTTCTGCGATGCCTTTGATTTGGCCACTAATGCGGTCCCCGTTCTTTGACATTCCCAGTCCTCTTAACTATCGACAAAAGGCCTCAATAATCGAGTTCTGAAGTTCCACTGAATAGTCTTTGGGCACGGCAAGACTGGTTCAGGAGGATCGTTGTACTTCTCGATCTGGTGCAGGTCGAGAAGGTGCAAGATGACCCATAGCTGTCTGAGCTAGGACTGTACGGAGACCTATTCCTTCCAGAGTAGCCTTGACATTCCGCATCTTAGCACCAGATGGCCGTCTGATGTCATGACGCCGGAACTCGGGACGGTAGTCCAAGACTGTCACTTGGATTCTGTCATCGATTTCAGCAATTCGTGTGCCCCACTCATGGAGCTCCGCATCCATCACTTCTGATGACGAATAGAAGGCAGGATTGAAGGGCAATCCGACTCCCATGAACAGTTGTTCTGGGTAGTAGTTTTCGGCTATGTAACGTACAGCGTTCCAAGCTGTGGTCCAGTAGGTCTCTGCTAGAGTCGAATCTGTTATTCCAGTGATGTTCTGGAAGGTTTCCAAGCGAGCGGACTTGAGGTCAGGACCGATGTCTGTGACACCTGCTTCCACCAAGGCATCTATGTAGTCTGGAGTAAGGATCGTGGCGTTCGTGTCTAGATGTAGACGGAAATCGCTAGGGCTGCGTGTTTTGAGCCATGTGAAGAAGCCCTCTAGCCACGGCCGGTTGAGTGTGGCCTCGCCTCCTGAGATTGCCAGTCGTTTGACGCCCACACGCAAAGCAAGTCCCAGGAGTTTTCGGGAGGCATGCTCTGCAGTGATTGCGGATGCCGCACTGTTGTATGTCACGCTGAAGTTCTGACAGGTTCGGCATCGCAGATTGCACCCAGCCGCAAAGCAAGCAGCCTCGGCATAGTCCCTGAAATCGAAGCCAAATGCCTTCTCCGACCAAGGAGTTCCAACACCTCCAACGGAGTGAGGTTGACACCATCCGACAATACGAAGAGGCTGTGTCTGATCTGAAACCTCCGTACGTATGTTCAGCCCAGGTTTCACGGCTGTATGACAGCTGGGACTTAGCTCTCCATCCACAAGAACCGCACATGCATAGCAGCCTCCAGTTTCACATGGGGCAAAAGAGTGAGCTGTTTTCGGATATCGAGCAAACGCGATTCCAAAGGACTGCAGTGCTTCCTTGATGGTGATGTTGTCAGGCACCTGTACTGGCTGATCGTCTATAGTAATGATAATGCTGTTTGGAGATTCATTCTGTACAAGAGAGATTGCTTCTTGTGGACATGCCATGTAGCATGATCTACAGCCAACGCAATATTCTGGACTTGGGCAACCCACAGATATTGTACAGAATCCGCAGTTCGTGCACAGACGCTCATTCCGCCGCACGGCGCTCTCTTCCTCTTTTCTCAATTCTATTGGCACCGGAATCTATGAGATTCTAGGCCTTCTTGATCTTCTTGTACAGTTCGAGGGCCTTGTCGTCCCCGTGCTTGACAAGGTAGGCGAGAACCCCAGCCCGAACTGCCGTGTTTCGCTGCCCCTCGGGGTTATCTGGGTCGTAGTGACCTATCAGTAGATCACTCGGAAACCCGTCACAGAGGCCACAGTGATCAAGACTCTTCTCAGTTGCGCAATCAAAGACCTTGCATGTGCCCCACCATGGTCTTCCACCTGACTCTCTACACCCGGCACAAGGTGGCTCACCTTTTCCTAAGTAGCTGGGACAACCTTCACATCGGGCGCCGCATGGGTTGAAACTCATTGAAGTCACCAAGCATCAGGACTGGCCCAGGTCAAGATAAAGCTAAGCGCAAGAAGCAATGGTGGGCCCGGCGTGATTTGAACACGCGACATCCGCCTTATCAGAGCGGCGCAATAACCAGGCTATGCCACGGGCCCGCTAGTCGCCAGACGCAGGAATTCTGATTGGGATAAAAAGCTTGTGACGTTGAGAATGATTTACCGCAGTGCTTCAGGCACTACCTCTCGAATCTTATCTAGAGACTCGACTGTTTCTTCAGTCGTCAGTTCGAATACTAGTGGTCCTTCAAACTTGTCTTTGATGAGCTCCATCAAGAAGTCCCGAATTGGCATTTTACCTCGACCGAGTACCAAGTGGTCCTGATAGCCCCCAACTTCGTTCTTCTCAACTTTGCCATCATTGAGATGAATCTCTGTGATTCGATCACGATGCTTCCGATAGAATTCGGACAACGTTTCATCTCCAGACTGCTTAGTGAGCGTATGTCCTGTATCGAAACATAGGCCTGTGTTGAACTCGTCAACCAAGTCACGTGTGAATTCGAAGGGGAACTCAACGTTCTCCAATGCAAGCTTGTAAGGGTCAATCTCAGACTTGCTGATTATCTCCTTAACACTCTTCTTGGCAAATGATGTCATATACCCACACACCAACAGGTCCATGCTCTCCGCGAATCCCTGCTTGGTGTACTCTGCTGCTAGGCTACCTGTAGAATGAAGTACATAGGTTTCAGGCACAAGTTCCTCTGCAAGTTCTATGGAGTGTACTATGCTATCAACACTGGCAGTTCTAATCGTTTCGTTGAAAGTTGAGAGTTCGATAGACCAAAACGGCAGATGGACTGTGTATGAATGGCCCAATTCGTCTTTCAGCTCTGCCAGTCTGGAGATGACTTCAGGTGTCAGTGACCCAGGCACCATGTGTTCAATCTCCATTGGAATCTCCACAACTCGAATGTGCTCGATCTCCACGGCTTCTCGGACAATCTCAACCAGGTCGATGCGAGAGAAGTCAGGAGCGCCACCAGCAACAACCCTCTCCACTGCGGGTATGAACTCGATTGCGACCACTCCGAAGCGCAAAGACATGAACCGCCTGTCTTAGATCAATCCTGTCAGCCACGCATGTATTTGTGCTATGACGGGCAAGAAGAGGGTTGCAGTGAGTGAAATCACAACGAGAAGCGTGTTAATTGAAGGACCAGCAGTGTCCTTGAATGGGTCTCCTACCATATCGCCCAAAACAGAGTTGTCATGTATCCTCTCATAATCTGGACTGTTGTGATCGTACTCTGGAGACTCAATGATCTTCTTTGTGTTGTCCCAAGCCCCTCCTGAGTTATCCATCAGGATGGCCATCACCAGACCTGTTACAACTGCACCACCAAGGTAGCCAGCAAGTGCCTCCAGACCAAGAAAGGCACCTGTGAGTATTGTGGTCATGATTGCCATGACAGTGCCGGGCATTAACTCTCTGATTGCACCTGAGGTGGCAATGCTGATACATCGGTCGTAATCAGGCTTGGATGTGCCCTCGAGGATTCCTGGGTCTTCAGCAAACTGTCTCCGAATCTCAGTTATCATTCTCTCAGAGTTGTCTTCC
>CAYGBE010000212.1:0-4406 GCA_964348065.1 uncultured archaeon | reverse complement strand
TTGGCTTTGTTTTGCATAAAAGGGTTGATTTGTAGAGGATTCTCTACAAGTGTAGAGCGGTGCCTTGTAGGCACGTAAATATAGGGCCTTATAGGCACGTAAATAATCGGATTCTCGATACTTGGTGCTCGATTCTCGATTCTGGATCCTCGATGGTTGTTATTGCTCATAGTTCATGGTTCATTAGTTAATTGACTGGGCCGAATGGCTTTAAGTCTTTGCTGCGCTGCAGCTTACGACATGCAAACTGAAATGTCATCTTCGCCTGCTGGCGATATGCGTTAGCCTGCTGGCTAACAGGCGGGTATTATACCATATATTTGTTAAATTTCAAGTGAAATCCTAAAAAATGTCCGAGACAAGGCACTGAATACGAGAGACAAAAGATTACAGACTCAAGACGCAAGAGGAGATTAGTTAATTGGTTAATTGTTGATTAGTTAATTGGTCGCTTAGGTTATCAGGTGAAAAGGAAATCAGGTAGTAGGTTATCAGAGCGGCAGAATATCGGGTAAAAGAAAAGGGCTGGCAGGGTATCGGGTTGCCAGTCCTTAAAACAAATGTAAGGTGTGTGGTCACTTTAAGCGTTTTGTTTCTTTCTGAGTTTCCTAACGCGCCAGGATCTCGATTTCTCAGGGTATAACTGCACGGTTATAGATGCGAACATCATCAATCAGGCCGGACCAGTAGGTTCCGGTTTCCCTAGCCTTGCCGGTGCCAATGTACAGACGTTTTTCTGAGACTTCCAAGCTATCCTGTGTATCTTCAGCCACGACGATGCCATCGACGTAAAGCATTCTGGAGGAGCCATCCCATACGAGACCTAAACGGTGCCAGTCGCCATCGGTGATGATTGTTTGTGACAGCAGTTCGGTTCCATCGCGGGCAGAAGATTTAAGCTCCGTCATCAAGTTTCCATCTGATGGATCCGCGCAGAGCCATCTCACACCACTCATTTGTGACAAAACGGATTGCCCGGGAGCGCCGCCTTTAATCCAGGCAAATACGCTGAACCTACCATCCGCCGGGTTCAACACAAAGGGCGTGAAGATATAATCATTGACGCCATCAAGCTGTAGTGCGCCATCTACCATACCGCCCTCAGGCTGCCAGGACGGGTCTCCATATACAGTACCATCATTATAATTAGCGCTTTCAGATGCTATATCGCCTTCAGTCTCGTCCAATGCCCAGTGAGCTATCAGTGTCGGGTCATACACTTCCTTAAATAAGTGCTCGGCAAGGACGACCAGGTCCTGGACATCTACGATGTCGTCCCCAAAGGGCGGAGGAGCAATGTCACACAAGGGGTAATCTTCGCCCCAGTGGTCAATCATGATGCACATGTCGGAAGAGTCAACAATTCCGTCGCCATTAAAGTCGGGCGGCGGAGCAGTGACGGAAAGTTCATACACTGTCGAAGTTGCACGAGTAGGATGGGGTGTAGGCGTTCCCCCAATAACATAAATCCTGTTGTTCACCGAACTGGCTGAAAAACAAGCCCTATTGATTGGCATGTCGGCTATCTCGGCCCAAGTATCCGTCATAGGGTCATAAATATGCACCATTGCATAAGGAGATTGCCCACTGCTTGGCCATCCCCCAAACGCATAAATCTTTGCGTCCAGCACAGCGTTGGCCATCTGCCGACTATTTGTTAGCATGTTGGTTTTCTTTGTCCAAGTATCTGTGTTCGGGTCATACTCTTCCACAAATCTGCCGGCAACAATACTTGTTGTTCCCCCGATGGCATATATTTTGCCATCGACTACGCTGGTTAATAAGCCCCAAACGCCCGTAGGCTTATCAGCTTTTCTTGTCCAAGTATCGGTTGTAGGGTCGTACTCTTCCACAATATTACGACCCTGAAAACTACTGCCGGTAGCTCCTCCGATGGCATAAATCTTGCCATTGACAGAACTGGTAGATAGATTATCCCTTGGTGTGGGAATATCGGCCTTCCTGGTCCAGGTGTCAGTTGACGGGTCATACTCTTCTACGATAGATAAAGATGTATTGTCCGCCCACCCACCCATGGCATAGATCTTACCATTTACTACACTGGTGGAGAATAGACCCCTTGACGTAGGCATATCAGCTTTTCGAATCCATGTGTTCGTGACCGGGTCATATACTTCAACGTCCGACAGGCCTACAGTGACCGGTTCATTTGGCCAACCCCCGATGATATATATCTTACCATCGATCACACTGGCCGAATGGCACTGTCTTGGCGTAGGCATGTCGGCTTTCTGCGTCCAGGTGTATTCTTGAGCCATACAAATTGAAGCCGGACTAAAAAACCCAACCGTGACAAATCCAATTAGTACTAACCTCCCTTTAGAACCATCTAACCATTTCATGTTACATCATCCTTTCAACGATTGTTATATTTTCACCCCGTTAGAAATTTGGCTTTTTTGTACACTATTATCTCTCATTTTTAGTTTCTAACGGGGTAAACGTTGGACACTATGCGCACTGTTTGTGGCTTAGGTTTGTCTTTACGAAAATCTCTTTGAATTAACGCCATTTTAGATTATCTCCTCCTAAGCGTTTTTGATATGCAGGTATTATAACATCAGAATAGCGCTTGTCAATAAAAAACCGGTGACATTCACAACATATTCACCTCATCCGGCTGGATAGAGAATTTCCTTCTCTATGCTATTTTTAGATATATTTGAATAGGCATATGATTCCTACCAGTGTCTAAATGAACTCATTTTGGTTTGACAACTAAGTATTTGCTCCTAATGAACTAAGCAATCTCATTGGGCACGATGTTATCTGTAATTGTTGTAATAGAAATTAGCCACACCCGCAGAAGCTTTTCCAGACCGGGGTGATGCGGACACGCACGCTTCTTACAGGCGTGGTGGATGTGCGAGGCCTATTAAGCTCAATTTTGAATCGTTTGCAAGAATTCTTACCAAATAGTATAATACATAGCGACAACATTTGTTTAGTTTACACGCTGTTGCGAGTTTGTCGTTTATTATGAGGTGGAATGGGACAAGGAGAACTCAAATGTATCTGCGAAAATTGAATGTCGAAGGTGTAAGCCCGGTGACCCCGCACCAAAACGGAGCTGAGCAAAGTGGTTATTCCTATCGGACCGAAAGTAGCGCTCATCGAACTGCGTTTTGGTGCGGGGCAAAATGGATATTTATCTTGGCTCTTATCATTAGCTCCTGTTTTGTATATCTTGAGGCAAGTGTAAAAGAGAGAAGATTACAAGGTCCCTTAAGGGTTCTAAAGGACAATCCTCGTTACTTCACAGATGATAGCGGCCGGGCTGTCTATCTGACCGGTTCACATACCTGGTCCAATCTTGTCGATATCGGCCCAAAAGACCCACCGCCGCGATTCGACTTTACGGCTTATCTGAATTGGATGCAGCAACTGAATCACAACTTTATCCGACTGTGGACGTGGGAGCCGGTAACGTGGAACACAAAGGCGAACAGGGAGAACAAGCTCCATACAGCTGCTCCTCAGCCCTGGGCGCGAACCGGGCCGGGACTGGCCCTCGACGGCAAACCTAAGTTTGATCTCAAGGAACCCAACCCGGCCTACTTCAACCGATTGAGACGCCGCATTTCAGCAGCCCGTGACCACGGAATCTATGTTTCGATAATGCTCTTTGAAGGCTGGGCGATGCAGTTCTCTACCGGAGCGTGGGAGGGGCATCCGTTCCATCCGCAGAACAATGTAAACGGTATTGATGGAGACCAAAACAAAGACGGCAAAGGACTGGAATTTCACACGCTGATTAATCCGACCGTTACCGCTCTGCAGAAGGCATATGTCCGAAAGGTCGTCGATACGGTTAATGATTTCGACAATGTGCTGTATGAAATTTCGAATGAGAACCACCCACCATCGACAGAATGGCAATATCATATAATCCGGTATATAAAAGACTATGAAAAAACCAAGCCTAAACGGCATCCTGTTGGCATGACATTCCAATACCGCGGCGGAAAGAACGAGGTTTTGTTCAAAAGTCCTGCTGATTGGATTTCCCCCAATAGAGAGGGCGGCTACCGTGATGACCCTCCAATTGCCGATGGCCGAAAAGTCATCCTGAACGATACCGACCATCTCTGGGGAATCGGAGGAAATCAGGCCTGGGTGTGGAAGAGCTTTCTCAGAGGGCACAATCCTATCTTTATGGACCCGTATGATGGTGTAGTTCTCGGAGAACATTTTGACCCGAAGTGGGACCCGATTCGTCGAAGTATGGGATACACACGAATGTATGCCGAAAGGATGAATCTTGCTGCGATGCGGCCGCGCGACAACTTGTCCTCGACAAAGTATTGTTTAGCGAAGCCCGGTGTGGAGTATTTGTTCTATAAGCCCGCCGCCGATGAGGCTTCTATCACTGTGAAACTAAAGGC
>CAYGBE010000211.1:0-2849 GCA_964348065.1 uncultured archaeon | reverse complement strand
TGACCGTTTGGCGGAAGCTCCCAGACGTCATAGCCGCGATAGTTGGTACTTACCGGGTCAATCCAGTTTGCAGTGTGGTCTCGAAAGTCCCGCATTGAAAACCGGCCTCCATTGGCCTGAGAGAACTTGACAATCCTTTTGGCAATCCGGCCCCGATAGAAAGCCTCTGCACCGTCCCGAGCGATAATCTCGAAAAATCGTGCCAAACCCCTATTTCTGAATATATCCCCAAAACGCAAAGGTTTGCCATCGGGCATAAAGGTCTTGGCCAGAGTGCGGTTTTTTATGGAACCAGGTGACCAGGAGCGGGCAATGACCGGCGAAACGGGGAAACCTTTGCGGGCGTAAGATATCGGCGCTTCCAGAATCCTTGCCAGGTCAAATTGCCCCATCCTTTTTTGCAGTGCCGTCCATCCGCTTACACAACCAGGCACACTCCAGGATAGCGGGCTGTAAAGAGGAATCTCCTTAAGCCCCAGTGCCAGCGCTTTATCCAGACTCCAATCGTACGGTGAACGGCCACTTGCATTTAGACCGAGCAGCCTCTGCTCTTTTGCGTTCCAGACAATGGCAAACAGGTCACCGCCGGGCCCGCACATCATCGGCTCTACCAGGCTCAGCATTGCGTTGGCACAAACAGCTGCATCGACGGCATTGCCGCCGGCCTTGAGAATATCGACACCGGCCATGCTGGCCAGAGGCTGACTGGAGCAGACAATTCCATTTTGACAGACGACCGTCGAACGGTTTTGGTTCCTGTTTTCAAGTAAGCTGCGGTTGACAAGCATACCACTGTCCGTTGCATCCGCGCCGGAATCTCCAGCAGACGATACGTTGTTTCCAATGAATGCTGATGAGCAGGCACAACCGGCAAGTTTTAAAAATAAACGTCGTTTCATAGGTTTCTACCTTGTCTATATATTAACGATATGTGCGAACTTGCGCTTTATATTTTAAGTCACACTGCCGGCCGGAGTGTACCAGGGTATATGGCTAATTTTCAGATATCCCGGCAACAAGGCAAACTTCTTTATTTTTTTTGCTTATGGAATCCAATACAGTCGGCGTGACTTTGGCAGCACCGCTTAATTTTATCAGCTCAATGCCTTCGCCCGTTCCTAAGTTGCGGGAATACTGCTTGTCCGTCGGATTGTTCCAGTGCTCGTAAACGCCCAGGCTTGACAGACGGACTACATTTCCTTTATGGTCGGGGTCATAGAATGTCCCTGAAGGCGGGTCGTCTGCCAGAGCTGCCTCGACCAGGTAGTCACTTGTCCCTGGCCTGTGGGGCGCATCATCCCATTCGGCCCATAGAAAATCGAAGCCAACCGAATCAATCGCAACCGGGTCCTGGGAGGCAAAAAGACTCGAGCTCCAGTCTCCATTGAAAGGGAGGTTGTTCCATTTTCTCGGAGCCCTTTCTTTGGCGTGTTTTCCCGCGTAAAGCCCGTCAATCAAATATAATAGTGTCTTGCCGCCGAGCTGCTTATGTCCCATCAAATCCACGAGAGGTCTGTAACGCCCCATGCCCGGTGTGGTATATGGGAGGTCTTTGTGCATATCGTAATAGCCCTCGGTGCGGGCCGGCTTCCTGACCAGCGAACCGTAATGGTTCTTCGCACAGAGGGTTATGCCGGCCTGGTCGTTATGGCTTTTAAGGTTCGCCATATTGATTAGGTAATCGGCCTCGACATAAGAAGCGGGTGCATAGTCCGTTTTCTTTCCTGCAGCATCCGGCGTGCTCCAGTAAAATGGAACTGACGATAACTTTGCCTGTGTTCGGCCGAATTTTCCTAAGTAATCCAAATATCGCACATTCGGAAACTTCTCGTGGCACATATTATAGAACTCGTTGGGAAAGTAGCATAAAGTATCACCAACCGTGATATCTTCCTCGTTCACGCCGGCTTCATTTACGAGCTGACCGAGCAGGGCAATTATCATTTGGGGCGACGTGTTCATATAATCCAGGCTTCTGAGGTTGTAGTCTTCGATATTTGTTACCGTCCGCCTGCTCCAAACCGCGATACAGCCTACATAATTAACTTTGATAACAATCTTTTCTCTGGATTTGTATCCGGCATCTCCTTTGCCGTGTGTTTCATTGAAATACCTGAAGAGCCTGTCCCAGGCGCCGGCATCGGTTATCTCACCACCAAGTTCCCTTATTGCCCGGCTCATCATTTGGTCCACGACCGCCTGATTAGTGTGGATGCTTTCCCACCAATAGCCGTTTCCGGGCCCGTCCCAGTCAGTCGCATCAGGATCGTGTACCCACACAACACGTCCCGGATGAACTCCTTTGGCAATCCCTATTGGGGCATTTGCAACCGGCTCATCAGCTAAGATCACCTCCTCCGTCGTAATGCTCTGAGCTAACCAGATAGAACCAACGCTGACAGCGATGAGGATTACGCATAATACGTAACGCGACTGTGCAAAGCAGCGTTTTGCCTTGCGAAAGGCCGCGATTGAGCCGAACGCTCCTGTAAGCCAAACCACAAAGCCTGAGGCCAACGGGAAAGCCACCCGTTGACACGGATACGTTGCACGAGAAGGCTTTGGTATCACACGAATCAAAAACCATATCAGTGCCAGCACCCCCCCAATTGGAAATATCCACGTAAGCCAATGATGTTTCCTCTTATGCTCCAGGAACTTATCTGTTTCATCCTTCGAAGTAGTACTACGGAGAACGGACTTCGGAAAATTTAACCTTGCTTGCTTTTTTCTTTTCGATTGCATTGTTGCTCCTCACAATTTCTGTTTATTCACAATAATACTCTTCTAAGTTTTTCCAGGTGACAATAGGCCGGTCATTTGATTTTGTAGCTGACCGACATGCCATC
>CAYGBE010000210.1:0-6562 GCA_964348065.1 uncultured archaeon | reverse complement strand
ATACAAGTATTAGTCGGACCTCGGCAGGCAGGTAAAACAACGTTAGCCAGGCAGGCTATTGAAAAATGCGAGCTACCTTCGCATTACGTATCTGCCGACGAACCTACTTTGCAGGACAGAACCTGGCTAAACCAACAATGGGACATTGCCCGAACGAAAACCATCTCTAATAATGGGCATCGCCCAGCTTTATTAATTATTGATGAGGCACAGAAAATATCTGGATGGTCTGAAACTGTTAAGAAATTGTGGGACGAAGATACGGCAAACAAGACTCCCTTAAGAGTAATGATATTAGGTTCTTCTCCTCTGTTAGTGCAAAAAGGGCTTACAGAAAGTTTGGCTGGTCGCTTTGAGCTAATCCCAATTACACATTGGCCGTATAACGAAATGAAAGAGTGTTTCGGTTTTACTTTAGAACAGTACGTCTATTTTGGAGGTTATCCCGGAGCGGCGACCTTAGTCGAAGAGCATGATCGCTGGTTAAACTACATTGTAGATTCTTTGATTGAAACGACAATATCCAGAGACATTCTACTCATGAGTCGCGTAGATAAGCCGGCTTTGTTGCGAAGACTATTTCATCTTTGCTGTGAGTATTCAGGCCAGATCATTTCTTACCAGAAGATGGTTGGTCAACTGCAGGATGCAGGCAATACTACGACGTTGGCGCATTATCTGGATTTATTAAATGGAGCAGGTCTATTAGTAGGATTACCTAAAATTGCAGGCCAGCGTGTTCGTCAAAGAGGTTCAAGTCCAAAGTTATTGGTACAAAATACAGCACTCATGACCGCATTATCTAATCGATCATTTGCCGAAATACAATCTGACCGTGATTATTGGGGCAGACTGGTCGAATCTTCCGTTGGAGCACATTTGGTCAACGATGCAAAAAGCAAGCACATAGAAATATTCTATTGGTTAAACCGTAATAGGGAAGTTGATTTCATTCTCCGTTTAGGAAAATCACTGACAGCAATTGAGGTCAAGAGTACGGCTAAGTCATATACTTTGCCTGGAATGGAAAGTTTCTGCAAAATGTTTCCTGTCAAACGCCGGTTGTTGGTCGGTGGTCAAGGCATATCTTTGGATGAATTCTTGGCTACACCGATAGAGCATTGGCTAAGGTAGAACATTACAATGTGATAACTGTTCATACTAATTGTCTCATGCAACTTTTTGCCCCTCAGTCTCAAAAACGATCATTTGAAATCGCTCTAATATCTCGGGAAAGTTACTTTCAAGATGTGACTTGACACTTTCATTTGTAATCAGCGTTCTGGTATAGGTGCATAGTATCAACAAATCTGTGGCATATTGACGATATAAAAGAGTATAGAAGTTATACCTTTTCTCAGTTTCTTCAAACTTTTCGACCAATTGTTTTGTCTTTTCCGACTCCAGTATCCAAGGCTTCTTTTTCTTTCTATTCTGATTCCTCATTTCCGGCGGTGTCTTGATAACCAGTGCACGCGCAAATGATATACTGAAATCCTTAGTGCGATTCATTTCCTTCAAAATCTGTTGTTGTCTTTCTTGGTTAACATTGGTGAGCTCCGCAGCAGATCGTCTGGTTATAATTTCTTTGTCAACAGCCTTTATAACATCCGGATGTAGTTGTTTAAGAATTGTAGTAGCCAGTCGGTAGTTTAGCGACTTTATCCCAAAAGTTTTTTCAATAGTATTTTTATCGAGTGTTCCAAGGGATTGACGTAGCATACGGCTTTGCTGAACAGTTGATAAATTGTTGACCATTTTATTATATGTGTAAGCTTCTTTATTTTGTTGAATCTGGCATGGAATCATTCTGACTCCAAGCTCCTTAAGGATCATATATCTAAGGTAACCATCTACAATAATGTAGTAACCGTTTTCTGGATAAACACATAGTGGATCAAGCAGACCAACCATTTGAATGGTGGACTTGATTCTTTTATATCCCCTGTGCTTCTTAAAGTTGATTTCCCTTTCCTTCAATGGAACAAGCAGTTCTATTGGTATATCTTTGCCCTGTACATTAATTGGAGTGCCCATAATAATTCCTCCTAAATATTACATAATTTGTTTTTTCCGACCAGCGTAAAAGTCACTTCAATGCTCAATTGGATCCCCCGCCTGCCAACTTTTTACTCGCTTGGGCTTTATCTTGAGTCATAAATTGGGATTTGAGAAATTCAAAAAAATCTGCTTCCTCCCAGGCTATAAAGCTTGGTGCCGCAGTCTTCCCTAATCTGTGACAGGCGTTGTTCCATGAGTGTCCGTCAATGAGAAAATACCTTCCCTTTCTTCCGTTTAGCGCCATGCCTTCAATGAGCCCGATGCCTTTTAGGTCTGAAACGAATTTGTTAAGCCGTTCAATCCCTTTGGAGTTTAAATTTTTTTTGCGTTGTAACATTATCATGTTGTGAAGTGAGATAATATTTTGAATAACGTTTTTCTTGTTAGACATTATAGGTCCCTTTCAGTTCTGGCATCGGCCCGAGCCCCTCAGAAGTTATCAATTCAGCAGTTGCCTTGTCTCTCCACAAAGCATTCAATCCGTCAAGAAGGGATAGAAGACGGTTTTCCTTAATTGAGGACTCGTTAACAAACGCTTCCTTTTCTCTAGTTAATTTTGTTATATCTGTTTTTAATTGTTTCACCGTATAATCCGATGATGGTGATCTAACAGAACAAACTTTCCTCTCCGGTTCTTTTCCGCGTCTTAGTCTTAAGTCAATAATTCTTTTAACTGTCGGGAAGTTTGTGCTGTTTACTATCCCCTTATCATAAGCATCCATAAGCACATTTTGAATATTGGAACTGTCTGATCTTGCTACCTGTTTTGCAAATGATATCGGGAATATTCCATCTTCAACACCCTTGATAAGCCTCTCCTCCCCTTGCTCAACCAATCGTATATAATCACGTATATATGTTTCACTCTTTCCCGTGATATTGCTTATTTGCATTAATGTAAAACCGCTCTTGTGCATCCGGTTTACTTCACAAGCAAACCACATCGTCCCCGGTGGCACACGGGCAATATTCTCGACAAGAGACAGAAGATAGGCCTGTTTCTTGCTACAATTGAGGACTTCAGCTGGTATTACTGTGTATTTAAGGGCTTTGTAAGCCAGATAACGTCCCTGACCACAGATTAAGTCGTAATACCCAGTCCTGTTATAGTATCTTTCATTGACCTGGATTGGTCTTTTTAATCCGACATCTTTGATGCTTCTAATATTTTCTTGGAAGCGAGCGTTGTTTCTGTTTCGTGAATTCAATACCTTTATTTTATCAATCGGTATTTCTTCGTACTTGCGATCTTTCATTAATTTGATTTTGGAAAATTTCATATTTGCCCTCCTTAAAATAACACTCTATTGATTATATCCAAATTGGAGTATCCGTATAAATCAAGCTTTCCGTTACTGCTGCCGAAAACCTTTATGTTGCGGCTCTCCGAAAGCAATCGTGGAAACAATAGGTATCCGAGAATATCATATTGTCCTCTGTTGGACAGCGGCACGCCCAGTGTAATATCAATCTCTACTCTCGGATCAGGCCGAAAACTCCAGTAAACTCCATATCCACACGGTACCGGCACAGATGGCTGAACAAGAACGCTCAGACTATCATTCAGCACAAAATAATCTTCAAATTGTTCAATCTGTTTTGCTATACTGCTTAATTGTTCTGCAACAGTTTTTCTTGTCCGCTCAAGAATTTTGTGAAACATGTTTTGAAATGCCATATCGATTGACAAAAAATGCTTTGAATATGTTGCAGCCGATACCATTTCTTTTCTTGCTGATATCTGCTTTACAGAAACAATACCGCATTTATCATATAATTTTTTAAGCTTCGAAAGCATATCTTCATCTGAGTATTTTCGCAGACGCTCCTGTTCCATCGTGTTGAGTATTGCCTGTGCCTGATGAAAAAGCTCTTTTTCAACTATTGCTTCAAAGGCGTCCTCAGTCCGAATCCATTCATCTTTAGGATTATATTTTGTTTTTGACTGCAGTTTTTGAGAGGTTTTATTGTATACCATTGTTCCTATATAAAGCTCGTTGTTGAGGATAGAGACAATGCTGTCGCTTGTCCACTGTCGTTGTCCGGGTGAAAGTATTTGTTCATTATTGAGTCTTTCTGCGATATCTTTTGGTGAACAGCGTTTTTTTACAAAGGTACGGAATATATTTTTAACCACAGCTATTTCATCTTTATCACCAGGTGTTAAGGTAACCCGTTGATTTTGGATGCTCTTGCGTTGTCCTGGTTTTAGAATCTGAACCGGCTTTTTCTGCTCATCAAGTAATAATCTGTGAAGTCCATAGGGTGGTGGGCCACCTGCTCTAAAACCGTGCTTGGCTATGTTAGCACATCCCTTGAATACCTTGTCACTAAGCTCTTTGCTATATGTTGCAGCGCTATAGCTCTCAACGTTCAATCGCAGGAAATGTACAAGGTCATCTTCCTTCGGAATACCAATGTCAGTAAAAATAACCTTCTTGCCATACTGCTGACACAGTCCTATATAGTAAGGCGAAAGAACCAGATCCTGAAAACGCCCCCATCTGCTCATATCAAGCACCAAAACATAGTCAAACTCCTCCGGCCCTTCTGCTACATACTGAAGCATTTCTAAGAATTGATCTCTACCCTTACTTGACAGGCCCGATACACCATAGTCTTTGAATTCTTTAATTATCTCAATACCATGTTCAGCGGCAAATTTTCTTACTTGTTGACTTTGAATGGGGATGGAATACTCTTGCCGGTCCTGTGCAGAATGGCGGTAATAAGCCACTGCTTTTGACGTGGTTTGTTTTGTGCTTTTTTTCCACCACATCTAAAGGCCTTTCAATATTTTATCTTACCAAAAAGAACTGCGTCCATAATATAGGTAAAAATATAGGCACTTTTAGGTGAAAAAAGTTATTTTTTATGAGTTATTAATGATGGTTTATTGTTACATAATGTGGACTAGCTAATGAATTTTTACGATACTGTTTAAAATACACAAGGTTCTTTTGTGTGTTATGTTCTTATCAAGTAACATATCGAGAACAATCAAAATTTGTCTATCTTCGTAGGACCAAATTCCTTTCATAGAATTTTCATGTATTTTTCTTCTGATCCTGCGGAACGCACCACCAATTTTTTTGCCGTTTCTTCTTTTACCATTCAGATGTTGACTTACCGTTGGTTGGCTTATACCCAGTATCTTAGCTATATTAACCTGCGTAAACTGTTTTCTATAGAGCGACATAACTTGCGATTGTCGTGGTGTAAGATGGAGATCAATAATTCTGTTAATAATTGGTATAATCTCATTTACAATTATTTCTCGATTACACCTGCCTTTTTTACTGTAATTGTATTCATAAAATCTTGTATTTGTATCAGATATATTCTCCCACTGTTCATAATCAAGGTGGATTTCTTGGGATAGAGACATGTTATACCAAACATAATAAGTTTCGGCGCCAATCGAAATAACAATAGGATAGTACCTGCCCTATAGAACGTTATTTCTAAACCCGACACAACAGTTAGGTCAACTTTGGCTATGAATGGAACAGCCCCAGTATTTTTTATTTTTGGTATTAATATATTCTCCTCCGGCAACTGAAATGGGCAACAAAAAGAGCACCGCTGCATCGCGCCCAATCAAGGCTCGCCAGAGCCCGCCAAGAGCACAAGCGAACGGTGCTCTCTGCAGACGCAAAGAGCACCGAGCTTTTTCTTGCCTCTTGACTTTCATTCTGGCGATTATGATTGGGACAATCGAAATCTCAGTGTATCATATTGTATAGGCTGTTTTTTCTCAGCCTTTAATATATTACATTTGTGCAATGTGATTTGACAAGTTAAAACAAATCAATAGAACGGTTGTTATTAGAACACGGAATTAATGACTGGGCATAATAACCTCTTAACATGGGGACATTATGGTTAAGTAGACTAAATATAGCTCTCTCATTTAGGCATGCTTTGCGATCTCAGTTTAAGCGCACTCTCTAACCGATCTCAATTATATGTTAATATCACAGCATTTATTAACGGCAAAAAAGGCATCCAGTCCTTTCGTGTGCTTTTTCTCCGGCCTATGTTTACCTCTTTCCCAAGAGCAGATAGTGCATGCATCAACGCCCAATAGGCGGGCCAAATCTTTCTGCCTAAGTCCCATAAAGTGCCTGTATGCACGAATCTTCTGGCCCAGATTTTCGAGTTCCGTATCGAAGGGAATGTATCCGAGAAACTTAACTATCTTTGGCACGTATCGAAAAGATGGATTTCTCTGATCTCTTTCCCAACCGCGATAGGTGCAGATCGTGGTTTGGAGCTTTGCGGCAACCTCCTTTTGGAGCATTTTCAGATCCAGACGTTTCTTTTTCAAATGATCACCTACGGTTCTTAATTCCTTGGGATAAGCGGCTAAAAGTGGTTTTTGGGCCCGTAAGGCCGCCTTGCAGAATGGCAACGCAGGTATGTCCCTGCGGTTATTTCGGCAGTGACGCGAGAAGATGTAAGTGCACGCCGGGGCAGATAGGGCGGTATCTGTCAAAAG
>CAYGBE010000209.1:0-6771 GCA_964348065.1 uncultured archaeon | reverse complement strand
CCTTGTGAAATAAGGGTTTACATTAAATTGGAAACTATCCCTTATATCGTCATACACAAGGAGTGCGTCTTGAGTGAATCACCCCCCAAAAAATCTTTTTAAAAAACCCTAAGTTTGAGAATTACTAAAACAGACAATAAGTAAATGCAACTCTGCAAAAGACGAGTACACACCAAGCGTGAGGAACAAGGCTGGCATTCTTATCTGCTATGACAACGACATTACTGAGAACATGTGTATCTCTTATCCATCACACACTAATATGCCGTGACATTCCCTCGTAATATTTGGGTTTTCGCAGTAGATTGCAGGTACAGTATGTTGAACCTATCGGATTATTGTTGAAATTGAGATGAAATTACGTTATTATTAGACTTGAAGCTTGTAGGAGACTTCAGGAAAATGATTATTGTAAGTCATCATTCAACACAAATTAACGTATTGCACAGAAGACTTCCCCTATAAGGAAAGGAGAAGAGCATATCATGTGTAAACCAAAAGGTTTTACATTGATAGAACTGCTAGTGGTGATTGCCATCATTGCCTTATTGATGGCAATATTAATGCCGGCGCTACAGCGTGTGAAGGAGCAGTCTGGTAAAACCGCCTGCCAATCAAACCTTAAACAGATGGGCCTTGTTGTTTCGATGTACACAGATGACTTTGATGGTAATTTTCACCAGGAGTCTCCATCCGGTCCGCAACATAGCTGGGTCTATGCGATGCGACCTTACTACAGCCATGAGCCTGAGATACGTAACTGTCCATTAGTGCATCATTTCTATAGTGACACTGGCGGTAGGGGCGGTCCTCGCGTGGGTTGGGGGATATATGGAGAAGACGGTTACAGTACACCGGGCTGGGCAGTTAAGGGTGACTACGGCAGCTATGGCTGGAACTGGTGGCTCTGTGACGAAGACCGCGAGGACAAACACTGGCGCAACATTAACACGATTACCGGCAATCGCAACGAGATTCCCGTCTTCGTCGATGCACTATGGGTCGATGCTCTGCCACGACCCACGGACCAGCCGCCGAGCGGCTACTTTACGCACATAGATCGGAGTATGGGATCGTTCTGTATAGACCGGCATAATGGTTTTGTTAATGGCGTCTTTGTAGACTTTTCAGTTCGATCTATAGGATTGAAGGAACTCTGGGAGCTCACGTGGTATCGTGGCTGGCGTGCCGATAGAATAGCCGCCGGCACGCCCGTGTGGCCGGATTGGATGGAAAACTTCAAAGATTATTCCCCTGTTTTTGTATCGCCACTGAACTGAACAATTGAATTTGACTTCTTGTTTTGGTGTGCAACCAAAAAGAGGTCGTTTTGAACCTTTTGAAAGGAGGAGTATCATGTGTAGAAGATTGATTAATTTGATTCCTTTTGTTCTGGTCTTAGGCTTAGCTGCGGGCGTCGCATCGGGCGACGTCCTCGTGTTACTGGATTTTGAGGGCACTGACACGTGGACTGACAATTGGGACGACGTGCAGGTTACTGAAACATCGGATGCCCCCGAGGGCTCCACGACTGCGTCTACGTGGGAGATACCCGGCGACGGCGGAGGCGAGCTTGTCCGGCATTGGGTTCCCCCCTTGGATTTGTCGGCCTACAGCCACTTCAACTTCTACATGAAAGTCACAGCGGACCCTGGCGCTGGTTCAGGCACCTGGCTGGGAGTTGAGGGTGATGCGGGTGGGTCCGGGATCTGGATTGAACCTCTTAGCGACGTACCAGGATTTACCGTAGGCGAGTGGTTCTACGTGTCGATTCCGTATACAACTCTGCTCGAGGATACATGGGACACCTTCCCGGACGACTACAGCGAGGTTTCCCAGCTTGTTCTTTGGTTTGAGTCTTGGAGTGGTACTGGTTTGCACGTTTCGATCGACTACGCCACGGTGTCCGACACGCCGGAAGAAGGCATCCTCGTCGCCGAGCCGGGCCAGACCGAAATCCTCCTCACCTTCTCTGACCTGGATCAAGCTGGTGAAACTGCAGTTGCTGGAGATTACCAGCCTCCGGAGTTAGAAGGAACAGGAATTACTACGACCTGGACGGGTTTGGAGCAGTTCAACGATGACATAACGGGGGAAGGTTTACGTGACCACACCGAAACCTGGGACCCAGGAGTTACATCTGTTTATGTCTATACTGAGAATGAAGGTTCCATAGAGTTCAACTCGGAAGTGGAAGTACCGAGTATCTGGATTTTCCAGGACTCGTGGGCTGCTACAGCAGTTGCCGGTTACTTAGGCGGTCAAGAGATCTGGAGTGTCCCAGCCGACCACCCGGAGGAATGGGTTGAAATCACCGAAGGCGCCGGCCATAAGATTGATTCAATCGTTGTAGTTGGTGGTTATTCCCGTATCGATGATATTACCATAGGACTAGGCGTGTCTTACAGCGCAGCTGACCCGAGCCCGGCTGACGATGCCGTTGATGTGCCACGTGATGTGGTCCTAAGCTGGGAACCCGGCAAATACGCTGCCACGCACAATGTCTACCTGGGAACCTCTGCCAGTGCTGTTGGCGGTGCCACAGTGACTAATCCCCTGGATGTCCTGTTAATTGAGGGGCATGATTCCAACAGCTATGACCCTGGAATGATCCTTGATCTGGGCCAAACCTATTACTGGCGCGTCGATGAAGTCAACGCTGCACCGGATGACACGGTGCATCGGGGAGAGATCTGGAGTTTTACGGCCGAGCCGGTTGGTTATCCGATTGCTGATGTTACTGCCACAGCCAGTTCATTCTCAGCAGGCCAGATCCCCGAAAACACTATCAACAGTTCCGGACTGGATGCTAACGACTTGCACTCGAACGAAAGTGCCTCAATGTGGCTTAGCGAGGCTGGGGATGGGGGGTCGGTCTGGATCCAATATGAATTTGACAAAATTTACAAACTGCACCAGATGTGGGTATGGAACTATAATGTCGAGCTCGAGCATGTTGTTGGTTACGGGTTCAACGATGTTACAATCGAGTATTCGCCGGACGGCAGTAACTGGACCCAGTTGGAAGGTGTACCTCAATTTGCCTGGGCACCCGGAACTGATGGTTACGCCCACGATACGACTATTGATTTCGCGGGCGCCTTAGCAAAGTCCGTCAGGCTTACCGCCAACAGCAACCACGGCCCATTCGACCAGTACGGCCTGAGCGAGGTCCGCTTCTTCTATATACCTGGCTGGGCAAGAGAGCCTGATCCGCAGGATGGGGCCGCAGGTATCCACCCGGATGCAGTCCTTAGCTGGAGACCGGGAAGAGAGGCAGCCATGCACGAAGTGTATCTTAGCACTGACGAACAAAGCGTTATGGATGGTACAGTTCCGGCTGTTACCGTAACTGAGGCCAGCTATAATCCCGGTACGCTTGAGTTGGGCACAACTTATCATTGGCGTGTTGATGAGATCAATGCGGATGAGGTGCCCGCTATTTGGGAAGGGAACACCTGGAGCTTTACGACGGCTGATTATTTAGTTGTGGATAACTTCGAGTCCTACAACGGCCTTGACCCCGGTGATCCCGAGAGCAATAGAATATTTATGATATGGAAAGACGGGTCTGGCTACGGCACACCAGACAATCCACCTTACTCGGCCGGCAACGGGACTGGTTCGATTATAGGTCATGCCGCACCCCCATTTGTTGAGCTTGAGATCGTTCACGATGGCAGCCAGTCGATGCCGTATTTCTACAACAACAGCGGTTTGGCAGGCAAGGCCAATCATTCAGAGGCCCAGGTGGATATTTCTGCATTGGGAATCGGCCAGGACTGGACCGGAGCAGGTGTAAAGACATTGACACTGCACTTCTACGGGAACCCGGCCAATAGCACCGGTGAGCAAATGTATGTGAAGATCAACGGCGTCGAGGTTCCATACGATGGTGCTTCCAGCAACATTACACACGGTATATGGCAACCATGGAATATCGACCTGTCATCTCTTACCAATGTAAACCTTCAGAATGTCACCGAGTTTATTATCGGCTTTAAGGGAGGTGGCGGCTCAGGCGTTGTTTATTTTGACAACGTTCGTTTGAATCCGGCCGCCGCACAAATACCTGATACTGAAGCTCCCGATGATACCGCCCTGGTAGCACACTGGGATTTCGAAAGTGATTTCACTGACGCTACGGGCAAGGGCCATGATGGGCTTGCTTTTGGAGATCCGTCGATTGTCAATGATCCTTTGCGAGGCCAGGTGCTGGAAGTAGACGGAGATGATCGCATTGGAGTCAGCGACGCGGCTGATTTGAATTTTGGGGTAAACGAAAGCATGACCCTCACGGTTTGGGTGAATTTTGATCTCGTAAACGCCCCCGAAGACTGGAGTGCCATAGTGGCCAAGGGTCGTACGGAATTAGGCGGTAGTACAGACTATGTCGATGAATTGTACGGTTTCTGGGTAAGTCCCAGCAACAACTGGCACGTGAATGCCGGTGGTGTTAACGGTGATGCTCACGCGGCCCCAGGCGGACAATGGCACCATTTAGCCTTCATCCAGGACGGCTCTGCAGGCGAAGGATATTTCTATATCGACGGCGAAGTGGTCATGTCGGGCGGTGCCGACAGTTGCGACACTACCGGACGGCCACTTTTCATTGGGGCAGCTGGTACAGATGTAGATGTATTTGCTTTCGAGTCTTTCATAGGCCGGATCGATGATGTGCGGATCTACAGCTATGCCCTGTCGGAGCTTGAGATACAGTACCTTGCGCTTGAAAAATGACCTGAACACGGATAACTGAAAAGATACGTGAGGAACCAGAATTTGCATTTATAGTCTGTATCATCACATCAATGATATGAGTAACTTGCGAGTCTGCTTTGACATACATACAGGCTGCTGAGAATGCTTCAGGTGTTTATGGCGTAAATAAAGCACAATACAATAAGAACCTCGAAGATAAACCTCATAAGCAACAGGTACAACTAAAACGGACTGGTTACCAGATTAGCTGCTAGACTCGCCAAAAGAAACTGACCATTAAGCTGTTGCTTTTAAAATCTTGACTTTGGATTCAGCAAATTGTTGTGACTGTATTTTTTAGTGCTTATCCCAAGAGAGCCATATTCTTTTATCAATTTTGTCTCGCCGTATACTTAATCCGATTACACATAGAAAATTCTTGAAAATATTTGCTTTTTGGCAAAAAATTGACATTTATTCGGACTCGATATAGGCAAAATTAACATTTGTTGAGACATTTTGGAGACATTGTGTCACTCGAAAATCAGGGTGTTTTTTAGCTCCTGAAAGAGGTGACTTTTTGAAGAATTCTGGTATTTTGCAGTTCGTACTTAGACATCGACAACCTTATCTCTACAATTATTTCAACGAGAGACGCTAATACATAATCAAGGTATTTTCCTTGACGGAAAGGTGGCTAATTTGGTATAGATAAAATAAGTGAAGTTTGTTCCTGCTAAGTCGAACATATGTGACTTCGAGGTAACACAGCAGATAAAAATCTTACAGTGTTCCAAATATAGGAGGAGTTATAGCTAAAACTTTGCGCTTCGCAGTGAAGATTTTTTTGCATTTCAATAAACAACCAATAATTATTTTTTTAAAGGAGGATTATTATGTGTAAGAAATTGATTTGTTTGGTTTCTTTTGTTTTTTTGCTGGTCTCAGCTATAACTAGCCTGGCCCAAGATACCGACCCGAGTTTCGTCGGTTGGTGGAAATTTGAGGAAGCAAGTGGAACACTATATGACCAGAGCAGTTATCATAATGACAGCATATCCGTCAACGGCGTACTTTACCAGCAAGTCGGTCAAAAAGGGTATGCCTTAGGCTTTGATGGAATCGATGATGATATTACCGTAGGAAGTAATGGAAGACCAACTGATACCTTTAGTTTCGGAGGATGGCTGAAAACGACGGCTACTCACCAAATTGAATCTGAAACTATATCAGGTGTGGGTGGAGTAGGTAATCAAAGATATGCTTTCGACCCACAACATGGAGGAGAATCAAATGGCGGGGCTGGACTTTCTGTCGGAACAAATGGTATTTCAGTATATGAGCATGGCAGTAACTATATGCCGGCAACCGCTGTGTACGAGGGTGAAATAGGGAGTGATTGGAATCACATAATGATAGTTTATGATAACAAGCAGCCGACAATTTACCTTAATGGCAATGCCGTTCGTACCGGCCTTACTTCCCCAAGAGAAGTGGTAACTGCGCCAATCCACTTTGGCGGAATGGTATATGGTTATTTTGAAGGCCTTATGGATGAGGTTCGTATCTATAACCGAGCGTTGTCGGCAGACGAGATAAAAAAACTAGCAGCTCGACCAAATGCATATAGCCCAATCCCGGATAGTGGTACCCTCCATGAGGATACGTGGGTAAGCCTGAGCTGGTCACCGGGAGCTAATGCAGCCTCGCATGATGTGTACATGGGCGATAATTTTGACGATGTGAATAACGGCGTAGGAGACACGTTCCAGGGTAACCAGGTCTCGACGAATTTTGTGGCTGGCTTTCCCGGGTTTCCCTTTCCGGATGGCCTTGTTCCGGGCACAACGTACTACTGGCGGATCGACGAGGTTAATGATGCCGAGCCGAATAGTCCGTGGAAGGGCAAAGTTTGGAGCTTTAGTATTCCCCCAAAGACAGCTTACTTCCCTGATCCTGCTGACGGTGCTCAGTCTGTTTATCCTGAAACAAAACTCAAATGGACGGCCGGTTTTGGTTCAATATTACACTATGTGTATTTCGGTGAGAATTTTGAAGATGTGAACAACG
>CAYGBE010000208.1:0-3081 GCA_964348065.1 uncultured archaeon | reverse complement strand
GATAAGTCTCCATCATTTTCAACTCCCCACGAGATTAACAAGTAAACTCTCTAACAACACTTAAGTTTTGTCGGGCGTTATGTTATTGTTTCAAAAAGATCAAGTGCGCGCAAAGTTTTTAAGTGCCAGTAAGGCGTTGAGAAATCATGGTTTTATACGTGGCGTATAGGGCTTCAAAAGAGTCTAAGGATAGAAGCCTTCTTCCTCATCGTTTGAGAGCATTAGGATGTAAACAAGTGCATAAATCGTTTTGGAAGATTGAGGAAGAGAAGGTTAACACGGTTTTGAAGGTACTTGAAAAGAATCAGCCAATTCTTCTAAAAAGAGTGAGGGAAATTAGAAAGCCTCGATCAATGAAAAGCAGTGGCATCTCTGAGATTGGTGGTTTGGTTATCGTTATGTACGCAAATCCTAAAGAGGCAAAAAGAGAGCGGATAAAGAATTTTCTTAAGAAAGCACCTTGCATTCGTCTTTGTCGCTCTGTCTACGCTTTCTCTCAAAATCATTCGCTTTTTGATAAGGACAACGAACTTGTTGATGCCTTTAAATTCGCTGAGTTCATTAAAGGAATTCAGGAAGATGTTAAGGTTATTCCACGAGTAGTTGTTGTAAATGCAGATTCTTATGAAAGACTTCTTGAAGAAATAAGAGAACGAATCGAAGGCGAGATTTATAACATTGTTAAATGTTGCAAAGAACTCTACAATAGAGCTCTCAGTACGGAATACGATGTACCGCGCATAAAAGATGTGCTTTCGAAGAACAGAAGAAGGTTCATAGCGGTGAAAAAGGTGATCGCTTTTTATGAAAAATGGTTGAGAATGGACTTTTCAAAGAGCTTATTGAAGTCATATAGAGCTATTCAAAAGGTTAATTCTGTTGTTAACCGAAAATAGAGAAAATAAAGTGTAGGATAAAAGTATCTCACATTTCACAAGTAATTCTTTTCACAACCCATTCTAGTTCTCCTTCGGCACACAGAGAAAGAAACAAGATCTTCCTTAACCTAAGGCATCGAATCTTATCCTTTTTATCAAAAGATGTCCATTTCTTCTTCATTAAGTAGAAAAAGTCAATTTTCTGTTCTATTCTTACGATATGCAATGCTTATTTGAATATTGCAAAGCTACTAGGCTCTTAGGGGGATGAGAATCATGTCTCGAATAGTCAAAGCAGAAGCAGAATGGGAAGAAGAGGAAGGTTGGAAGGAAGAAGAGGAAGATGACTGGTAAGTGAACCCTGCACCGCATAAAGCTTTAGGGGGAGGTGACAGGCATGCCTAAGAAACCAAAGAAGAAGAAAGAAGAGAAAAAAGAGAAGAAAGAAGATTGGTAGCCTATTACCAGTAAGCGGATCGGTAATATCCTATTTTCTTTTTGACAAGGCATTTACGCAGAGGTAGTATGATTTGGGTGTGCTCAACTGGTTTAAAAGGAGAAAGAAGGAGCGAAAGAAAGAGCGACGCCTCCCTGAAAAGAGCAAAGAAAAGGCAATGGAAAAGAAAAAAGACAGAAAGCCTTAGGGACGTAGGTTATTTTTGCAGAAACCATCTACACAAAAAGAAACAGAAGTGCTCAAGTACAATTTGTGCACTGCCTGTTCGAAACCTTGTGAGTACGATGTTGAGCTAGTGGTGTTCTTCCCTCAAGAAGTTGAGAGGGGTCTGCACAAGATGTTTCCCTTTAAAGTAGTGAGAGTTAATGGTTGGAACATTCACTTTTTTGAAGGAATGTGTCCGTACTTTCTGGACGGACTATGCAAACTATATGGCACGGAACACATGCCTATCGACTGCGAAATATACCCAGTCACACCCATAAGCCATAAAGCCTATGTCTTAGATGAAAAATGCCTATTAAGAAAAAAGCTTCACAACGACAAACAATACATAGAACATTGCTTGAAAAAAGTGCAGAATGTACCTGAAGATTTCCTAAGGACATACAAGGATTTATAAAAAAAAGGCAGACTTTCACCTTGGATCCTAGACAGGTCTTTATTACATAACGTGAGAATGAACACATTGACGGTTGAGATTCAAAACGTGGTGGCTTCAGCGTCGTTTGAACAGAAATTTGACCTATCAACCATAGGCAGCATCTTCCGACGCATTGAGTACCGACCAGACGTGTTTCCCGGGCTCGTTTTTAGGTTGAAGAGGCCAAAGACGGCTATACTCATTTTCAGTTCGGGAAAGATGATTTGCACTGGAGCTAAGAGCGAAAAGGAGGTAATAAGAGCTGTCCGAAAAGTTGCTCGAGAACTGAGGAAGGGTGGTATCACCGTTTCCGGCAAGCCCGAGATTCAGATCACGAACATTGTTGCATCGGCGAACCTTGGAGGTTACATCGACCTTGACAAGCTTGCCTCCCAAAGGATGGGAGGAAGGATTTTTTATGAGCCTGAACAGTTTCCAGCATTAATCTACCGATGGGAAAATCCAAAAGTGGTCTTTCTTGTTTTCTCCACGGGAAAGGTCGTATGCGCCGGGGCTAAAAGGGAGGTTGAAATTCACGAAGCCGTTGAAAGGTTTCGAAGGATGCTAGAAGAGGGTGGCTTCTTGCTTAAGGAAGAAGCGACTATGAAGTCGAGATAAGCGAGCATTTGGTTCATAGTTCTCAAAAGGTATGCCCAAAAGCTTGGGGATGAACGCGTGAATGATTGAGCTCGCTCAATGTTGGAAATAAATGTATATCTAAAAATGTGTATTTATTTAGGGGCTTAAGCAACTGAGAAGTTGGAATACTATCTTCTTCTATGTTAAAGGTTTAAGTACTTTATATCTACAAAACCTAAAACTTTGCTGAGTTTGCCCGCTTGAAAAGTTTATACTTGGACGCATACAAAAGCTCTATTAATTGAAAGTGAGCATTTCTAACGGGATTTATATGACTATATCTCGAGAGTTTAAGATTAAAAAAATAAGAAAAAGAGACGGTCGAATAGTTGACTTCAACCCCGACAAGATTGCAGAAGCCATATGGAAGGCAGCGAAGTCTCTTGCAGGCAAAGACCGAGCGCTGTCGGTGAAGCTGGCTGAACAAGTTGTGGAAGCACTTGAAAAACAGCTTCCGCCAGGCG
>CAYGBE010000207.1:0-3759 GCA_964348065.1 uncultured archaeon | reverse complement strand
TATACACAGTATAGGTATTTAAGTAAATCTTATATCACCAATTGAGATTTATGCATACAGCAAGATATTATATGCGATTAGTATATAGCAAATAGACTGTTATAGAAAAATAATCTTATTTGTAGTTATAAGCGAGCTAGCATTGGCTAGCTGAGATCAGAGTTCAAACCGATCTCACCCTGCCGACTATATCCTCAAATAACGGACAAAGGTGTCCATTTAATTACATCTGGTTGCTAAAATACATATCGAATTGGAGACATCTGCAGAAGAAGCAACGTCAGGACCACTCGCACCATTTATCTATGCTTTAGACTCGCCTGCTACTAGACGTGAGTATCCTATACGACTGGATATATTTTTAAAATTCACTAGTATGCCAGGTAGAAATATCGAAGAACGAGCTGCTGCTTTTCTAGCAAAAAATGACGTCCAATTTTATCGAGACGCGATTATCCGCTATATTACTTATAACAAACAAAGAGTCCTAGACAAAAAGATTACTGCTGGGACACTTAGCATGTATTATCATCCAGTCCGACTATTTTATGACATGTGTGATTTAACTGACATGGGCATCAACTGGGATAAAATTTCCAGGGGCATACCCAAAGGAAGAACTGTTGCTAATGATAGGGCGATAACACCAGACGAACTAAGAAAACTTTTAGAATATGCAGATAGAAGGCTTAAAGTTCTAGTGACTGTTACATTCTCCAGCGGTATTAGAGTTGGCTCTTGGGAATATTTACAGCTAAAACATGTAATACCAGTTCATGAGAGTGGTGTAGCTAAGTTGATAGTCTACGACGACGAACTTGAACAATATTATAGTTATGTGACTCCAGAAGCACACGCTGCCATAAAGGAATGGATAGCATACCGTGAATCATATGGAGAGAAAATTACACCAGACACTTATCTTATGCGAGATTTATGGCCAACCACTGATATGAACAAGTATGAAAGTAGTGGAGCGAAGGGGCTTGCAACGCACCCCATACCACTAAAGAAAAGTTCAATTCAGAAAATTTTAGACCGTGCTTTAAAGAAGCAAGGAATTCGTCAACCACTAAAAGAAGGCACTAGACGCCATCCATTTAAGTTATCTCATGGCTTTCGTAAAGCCTTTAGTTCTAAAGCTGGACTGGTTATGCATCAGCTAAATGTTAAGTTACTTTTAGGTCATAAAATGATAGGAACGGAAGAAGCTTACTGGCGTCCAACCGAAGAAGAAGTGCTTGAAGATTATCTGCAGGCTGTGCCTTTTTTAACTATCAGTAATAGTGCCGACGACAATTACAAAAATGAAGTTGCTAATACTGAGCTCCAAGAATTGAAAAAGAAAGTAAAAAGTCTTGAAAATGTTGTAGCGACATTTATGGTTTTGCAGGATAACAACTATGACTTAAAGATAGGAGATAAAGACTCTCCCAGTAGTAATTAGTTCGTCTTCTGCCAACCCACAGTAGCGTATCCTGTATTGATCCCTCATTTCTTCTTTCGTTTTTCTGCTTGATCGCCTCCTCGCCCCAGCAATTAGTTTCCTAGAGTAGTAGTATTAGTAGTAGAATTCTGTGGTGGGGGCAGTGTTGTTGGTAACAGTGTTGGCGGTACATTATACCCTATGCTGTAAAGATAGTCTACTAGTTTCTTTCCCAAAACGCTGTCTGGATCGCATATAAGTAATGGACCTAGCTGTTGATATATCTCCTGACAGTCAATGTTTCTTTCATTTATTAGGGAGCCACCGTCGCAGCCAACTGCTACCAAGTCAACACCTTGTTGCCTGGCTTCTATGCAAGTGTCGAGTGTGCCATTCCAGTATTCGTCTACTGGGTCTAATACTGGTGTTGGTGTTGGTGGTTGATTTAATAATCGTTCAGCTTCGTCTTGGACAGTGGGAACTTGTCCATAAGTTGCTGTGGATAGTAGTGGTGTGGTTATTATTATTATTACTGCTGCTAGCGTTACAAACAGAGGTAAACTAATTATTAATTTTCTCATTGGGAATTCCTTTCTCGTTAGTCCGAAACTTAAGATCTGTGGAGATGCATTCTGTATGATCGTGCTGGTCATGTGTAAACATATAATTGAAGTGAAAAACTATCATATCATTACGAAAAAGCCCCCTCCCCTTAAGGTGCTAGGCTAGTTATAACCAGCCTTCTGTTGCTTTGGCTTCACCAAATAGATGGAGAGGTGTATAGATAGAGAGATATGCAGCAGACTCTACAACAAGTAGTCGACGAAAGAATATCTTTCCTAAAGGAGCAAATTAATCCTCGCAATAAGCCAGAAGAAAACAAAACCTTTCAGCTTCAAATGGACGCAATTAGGTCTGCTATTGCTGCCGCCACTGACGAAGATATTGAAGTAGTTGAGACCATCATTGCAGAAAAGAAAGCCATGTTGAAGAAGAGTGAAGATGTCAATGAATTTGATAGGCTATCTGCAGAGCTGGAGGGCGTGGAGTGGCTGCAGCGTCAAATAACAAGACTCTTTTGGGAATAAAAGGAGAAACAGAACGCCGACATTCTAAGAAGCAGCACAAATAGAGAATAGGTGTTTGACTTGGAGACATTATCGAGAGACTACTAAATTACTGGCAGGAAGTTCATAAAGGGAAATGACAATAATGTCGATAAAATGTTGATTTTGTGGCGCTTTGATTAGCGGTGACTTCACTAAAGGAGATACTTTTCCAGCACGCAATATAGATAACAAGACTGGCAAAGAGGTGGATGAGACGTTTCCCAGATGCAGAGACTGTTATTATGAGACTGAAGGAGCAGCAGAAGAATAAGCAATAAAGCTAGAAAAACAATAATATTGTTCCGTCGCAGATTCATAGAGACGGTGATGTCTTATCTCTAGGATCGCCCTGAAAAGACCCAAGTGAACCGAAAGGGCAGCGCGGCAGGGCGGACAGACCTCATCGTTGGTCGGAAAAAAGAGAACCTAGACCGCGCCGAGGACAGGGGCTCCTCGACTGCAAGTCCCCAGAAATCTTTTAACTACTGCCAAATTATTGGGATGTAGCGTACCATAGCAGTGACTGAGATTGAAATGCTAAAGTTGGTACTGTATTTGAATAAGCAGAAAGCAGCAGAGCAATAGCAGCCGAGAGGAAGAAAAGAAGAAGAACCTATCACTACGTTAGGTAATTATTTTATTAATAACACTAATGCGATAGGTTTATCAGATTCCTTGATGGCTTGGTATGAATGTTACTCAAAGATAGGAGTGGCTAGTTACAGCACATGCAGACAAACAACACATCTGACTTTGATCGCCCTATGCTTCGGATGGGGTCAGTTGCATTCCTTGCGGGTCTTGCTATTGCCCTTGTATCCACCTTCGTGATTCATCCTTTTAGAGAAGACCCAACAAACCATCCACTCGTATTTGCAGAGTATGCCGAAGACCAGCTATGGATAGCCTCCCATATCGGTCAATTTGCAGGTATATTACTAATTTTTGCTGGTGGATTTGTAGCACTCTTTCGGTTACTTGTGAAGTCAGAATCAGCTACTGCTTCAGCTCTATCATGGCTTGGCTTGGTAACATCAATCATCACAGCCAGCACCTTTACCATTCTACAAGCTGTTGATGGAATTGCACTCAAGATAGCAACCGATACTTGGTATGCTATTCCTCCTGAGGACACTGAAGAAAAAGCCATTGCCTTTAGAGTAGCCGAAGGGATAAGATGGATGGAGATTGGTATCAATAGTTATTTCAGAATGCTTCAGGGGG
>CAYGBE010000206.1:0-3310 GCA_964348065.1 uncultured archaeon | reverse complement strand
GGAAGCATCTCTTTTGGAAGCTCCTTAGTCACCGGTAACAATCTCGTGCCAAGACCCGCCGCTGGAACAACAACCTTCTTGATCACATTGATTGCCTTCTAAACGTGAAGTCCGCCCAGATGTTTTTATCAAATAGAAGATATATAATTGATGGAAAGAGCTACAGTTTACTATCGCCCTAGAGTGGAGATTGAAGATTGTGATCGAAAAACCCATATCAATCGTAGGAACAGGCTACGTCGGCCTCTGTACTGCAGTCGGATTCGCCAGCAAAGGATACAAAGTTGTCACGTCGACTCACGACTCCGAAAAAGCGAACCTAATAAACGAGGGTACTCCTCCATTCTTCGAACCTGGCCTGAAAGAATTGTTGCAGACAGTTGTAAAGAAAGGTTGGCTAAGATGCGTGCTAGACCGGGAAGAAGCCGTGATTGGCTCAAGCATCACCATAATCTCAGTTAGCACTCCCGGCGAACGGAATGGAAGCATCAATCTGCGATTCGTAGAAAGATCTGCGCGAGAAATCGGAGAAGCCCTATACAAAAAAGACGGGTATCATCTAATTGTGGTTAAGAGTACTGTTGTGCCTGGCACCTCAGAAAATCTAGTTAAACCAATAGTCGAAAATAGTTCGGGCAAGCGTTGTGGCGCTGATTTTGGCTTGTGTATGAATCCTGAATTCTTACGAGAGGGGGCTGCCCTCTACGACACTCTGCACCCTGACCGAATAATAATTGGAGAGTACGACGAAAAATCTGGCAGTACTTTGGAAAAGCTATATCAAAACTTTCTGGTTGAAGACATGCCGCCAACAGTTAGAACAAGTCTCTCGGCAGCGGAGCTCAGTAAATATGCTAATAACGCCTTCTTAGCCACAAAAATCAGCTTTATCAACACTATAGCTAACATTTGCGAGAAAATACCAGCTGCTGACGTGAGAACAGTCGCTAAAGCTATAGGTCTTGACGAAAGGATCAATCCCCTATTCCTGAATGCAGGTCTTGGTTATGGCGGTTCATGTCTACCAAAAGATGTTAAGGCGTTGATTGCCTTTTGTCGAGGTCTCGATTATGTCCCTATACTTCTCAAGGCTGCTGAAGACGTGAATAATACGCAGCCATACCGAGCTATTGAACTTGCCAGAGAGCATATAGGCGGCTTAAAGGACAAGCGTGTAGCAGTCTTAGGCCTCGCCTTCAAGCCAAACACGGATGACATGCGCGAAGCAGTCTCTGTAAAGGTGATCAATAAATTGCTTGACGAAGGAGCTAAAGTTGTGGCATACGACCCAAAAGCCATCATTAACGCTAGGCACATTTTTGGAGACAAGATCGAGTATGCTACCTCTTCCACGGAATGTCTCAAAAATGCTGAGTGTTGTATCGTAGTAACTGAATGGGAGGAGTTCAAGCAACTTGAACCAAAGGACTTCATTGGGCAGATGAAAATTCCATTGGTGATTGATGGTAGAAGAATCTACGATCAAAGGGAGTTTAGCCGAAAACTCAACTTCGCTGGTATAGGCTTATCTGCTCAAGGAAGCTATCCGTCATCTATTTGAATTAGTACACACGTATTTTGAGTTAATCAACGTAACGTTAGTCTCCTTCAGCAGTTCAACGTACGAGAATAAGGTCTTTTCCGTCCCAACGCCGCCAAGGCGCTGACGCGTCATGTCTGTGAGTATTGTATGCGTGCGCGATGTGCACGCGCAAATATTAGATATTAGTCGCAAAGTTTTATGAAACACCATGGAGATTAAATAACCTAAAGATGGGCGTTCATCATGAGGGCAATCGATTTTCTTAAAGAGATAGAGACAAACTATGATGTAAGATCCATAAAGGTAAGGAATATGGAAGTATGGCCCTTTTTGAGAATGTCGTATTCTTTTGCTTACATTGATAAGCATGATTTTAACATCAAAGAACAGAGGAAAACATCATTGTGGACAAAAATCACGAGGCTCAAGAACGTCTTTTATGGGTTTAGGAACTTTTTTAAAAAGTATGATTACTTGATTTTTTCCGGCGTACGTGAAATAAGGTTGATGAATGGTAAGTATGTAAACAAGCTAGCTGAATTCTTGATATCTGAATTAGGAAAAAAGAAAGCGCTCTTAATAGAGAATCCAGCAGGTGGTTCACATCCTAGAAGATCCATGTCCGCAACTGAAAATATAATCTCGTTAGATTTTTTTCTTGTTTTCCGCTATGTGCCGTTTTTGAAAAGGAGATTTATGATAGAAAATGAAATGATTCTGAAGAAAATCAATAGAAAATATAAGTTGAAATTCAACTATCGCATGGTAATCTCTAAATTCATTTCCTATACAAACATATTTACCTTTTTTTTCAGAGTGTTTAGACCAAGATTGGTATTTGTTAGTGAGTATTATAGTCCAATATATCAAGCTGCCATATCCACCGCAAAAAAATCGTGCATAAAAACAATTGAACTGCAACATTCAGTTATAAACGAGAAACATCCTGCCTACAATTTTTTTGTCAAGTTGGACAAGTCTTTCTTTCCTGATTATCTCTTCGCTTTTGGAGATTATGTCAAGAATGTATTTGACGAGAACAACTATTTTATGAAGAAGGCCAATGTTTTGTCTGTTGGTAGTATGTATATCGATCATATCAAAAATGAATACAAAGCATCTGAAGACACCATTAAAATGTTCAGCAATTTCAGAAAAAAATATGAAAAAATAGTAGCTGTTTCGTCTCAATGGACGATAGAAAATAAATTGATAGATTTTCTTAAGAAATCAGCATCTCTAAACAGAAATGTTCTATATATTTTTGTGCCCCGCGATGCAAGTAAGGACTATTCGAACGCAAGTTTTCCTAAAAATATCCGTATCCTGAGAAATTTAAATGTATATCAAATAGTCAAAGAGGCGAACTTTCATGCAACTGTATATTCAACGTGTGCGTTAGAAGCCCCAGCTTTGGGAGTTCCCAACATACTTGTAAATATTGATAATATGGCCGAAAAGTATTACTCAGATCTATTGGTAGATCGGGACGTAACAATATTCGTAGATACAGAAGAAGAATTCGTTGATGTAATACTAAACTGGCATGCAAGACCAAGTAAAGAAATAATGGACTTACACGAAGATTTCTATAAGCAGAATCATAAAGAAAGTTTGAAACAAGCCCTAGAAATCATAGAAACTCGAAGTTATGAAAAACGATAAAATGTTTTTAGTAGGGTGGTGAAGTATGCATGCGCGGATGATGGGGAAGAACTACGAAAAAAAGGAGCGTAGAGTTTGTAAAAGATGCGTGATGGATAGCAC
>CAYGBE010000205.1:0-3354 GCA_964348065.1 uncultured archaeon | reverse complement strand
TGTCAGGGCCAGGTTAGAAATGTCTATGTTTTTAGCAGCTACCTCTAAAGGGCTTAGTCCATAGAAGTCGTTAGTAGGATGAAAGGTCTTAATGTGTGAAATATCGCTAGCTTCAAAAGGCTTTTTTCTCCCTGATATGCTGTACTCAAATCCCCCTATGATATTTGTCTCGTCTCCAGGGATTATCTTCATCCTGTCAGGCCGGAGATTATAAAGATATTTAGGGGGGCTGTTTTTCAATCCGACTTTGACTATGTAGGAGTTTCCGGACAGGAGATAGAAAGCTATAGCATTCTCTTTGAATTTAAAGCCTGTAATATCATCATTAGGCCGATCTATGAGCTTCTTTAATGGGTGATTAGGTATCAGGTCAGGCTTCCCCCCTACTTTGCTAGATCTTCTGTAGACATTGAACTCGATCCCGGCTACAGATTGAGCTAAGAGAGAAACACAGGCAAAGACTGTGCTACAGTTCTGATAGCCAGCTTCAGAAAGGGATTTATAGTTTTTAGGAGTCCATATAGGGAGCTTGCTCATAAAAAAGAGCATAGTCTTCCAGACAGGATTCTCTTTTCGTCTTAAGAATCTAGGCAGTTTTAAGCTAATTGTTTTGTATTCCATTTTTCTTTTTTCCTAAGATCCTTATTCTTGGGCCTGTTTTCTCAGCATCGGCAAAAGCCAAAAGGAAAGCATCGGCCATATCAGGGCTTCCTAGCTTTGTCCTCTTCTTGTAGTCTTCTTTGCTCTCTACTCTTCTCCGGCCTTGCTTATCTAAGGAGAGATGTTTTCTGTTTAATAGCTCTTTCTGTAAGCGCGAGATCTCAGGGCAGGCTATTTCATGGATGATCTTAGCTACTTCAAACCACATCTCAGAGATCATATTAGGGTACTTGTCGGGATCCTGGGCTTCTCCCCCGAATTTGACAGGGATCACATTGTATCCCCTCGATTCCATAATATCTGTCAGCCCTCCACCTATCCCCGTATCATCTATCTTGATTCTTCTCTCTTTATCCCGGCCTACAAAGGCTTCTAATTCATCAGCTATGAAAACTATCTTCTCTTTTGGGGGAAGATCCTTTGAAGCTATAACCTTAAAATCTGTGACTTTTAAGCCCTTCCTATCGAAGAAAACCGTGTCGTCAGTTCCCCCCCTAGCTACATCTACTCCTGTCTCTTCAGCTCCTGTGTCGTCAAATTCTTTATTCTTGTAGTTTTCGATCATCTTCAGGACTTGAGAGAGCTTAATGATAGTATCCGCTCCCTGGTCTACTATCTGTCCCTCTACTTTTGTTAGGAAAAGGACGGATTCTTTACCCCATTCTTTCTCGTTTGCGTCTATAAATTCTTGGTCTGCTATCTGGATCTTCATGTCTTCAGGAGCTATGTACTTAACTTCAAACTTCTCAGGGTGGCTGGGATCCTCAATCTCTACTTTCCTGAATTTTTCTCCAGTTAGATAAGGGGAGTCATAAGCTGAAATATGAATAGTATTCCAGTCAGAATCAGAATCGTTGAAAGCTTTATAGAAGTTATCCCCTACTTCTACTCCGTCAGTAGTTGAGATCACTAGCCATCTGCAAAAACCCCCGGTCATTAATCCCCTTATTGAATCATAGAGCCATTGAGGTATTCCTTTAGCCTCATCAAAGATAAACAGGATCTCGGGAGCGTGCCAGCCTTCAGCTCTAGCCGGAACATCTGTGCTGAATCCTAAAGCGAAGTGATCCGGCCTATCAGTTTTGATAGTTGTAGTGAGGCATTCTCCTAAAAGCCTGACTCTGCTTGAAGAGTAGACAGCATTAATCTCAGCCCATAGCTGGTTTTTTATTTGAAAGAAAGTAGGCGCTGTTGTTATGACTTTTGAATTTTCAAAGCAGTTTAAAAACCACACGGCTATTTCAGCCGCTGTGAAAGTCTTAGAAGATCCATGGCAAGCCCTAACAGCTGTCTTCTTATTCTCTTTTACGCTTCTTAGGATCTCTCTTTGCTTGCTCCAGGTGACATGCCCTAAAGCGTGTTCGACAAAGAAGACAGGTTCCTCTTTATACTTCCTATAGAAGGTAGCTAGAACTTCTCTATTTTGTTTTTCCATTTTCTTTGTCGTATTGATTTATAGACTCTTGGCAATCATGTATTGAAAGAGCGTAGTTCATATTTACAACGTCAGGAGCTTTGCGGATAAAGCCTAAGCTCTGCATCTTCTCTATGAAGTCCATTTCAGCTTTCCAGGCTAAAGAGAAGTCTTTTTTTTGAACAGATCTCCGCTGGTACTCTTCTTTTCTTTTCTTCATAGAGACAGCTAAAGTGATAACGTCTAGCTCAGTTATCTCCCAAGCGGCATTTTTAAGCAGAGTCTTTTTGACTTGATATACATTTTGTCTTGAAGTGCCTATCAGCTCTGCTATCTGTCTGTTAGAAACCTCGCTCTGCTCTTCAAGAAAATACTGAATTATTTTTCGCCTTTCGCGATAGCCGAGAGCTTCCGGCTTAACTTTTTTCTTTTGTAGCAGTTCTATGAGCTTTACTACTCTCGGTTGTAAAGCCTTTCCTTTCCTTTCCATCAGTTAAATTTTCCTTTAAATCCTGTGAAGTCATGGCCAGCTGTGAGGTAGCTCCACTCTTCTTTTTCTCCGCTTTCATACTTCTCTAAGAAGCCTCGATCTCTAAGCCAAAGCATCTTTTGATAAGTTTTGAGTTTTATGTATTTAGGATCTAAAAAGACTTTCTCTATGAGCCAGGAGTCTTCTCTACTTGCCCTGTATATAAAGACTTCCTCAAAGAGAGCTGAAAGTGTACGAATGTAGACCCCAAAACAAGCCGTTATGTTTTCACTTTTGTAGAAAATAATCCGCTTAGAGTCATTAAAATATTTCCTGAAGTTTACATAGAAGTTAGGCTTACAATACTGCATAGGAGTGAGAGGGATAGGGGAGAAAGGGATAACCTGAAAATACAGGGAAAGCCCTGCGGAGCTCGCTTTACCGTCAGCTCTCTCTATTACTCCTTTCAGCTCGTCTATATAATCTTCCCCTATCTGCTCCCATGGGAAGCCAGCGATAGTATAGATCTTGATAAAGATCTTCTTATCGCTCTTCACTTTTAAACATTCTTTGATTTTAGTTTCAATGTCTGAGTTAGTGATCTTTTTATTGACTCTGAGCCTAGACTCTTCTGAGAATCCGTCTATAGCTGTTATGTAGTGGCCGGATCCTTTAACCGTCAGGCTCTTTATGTCGTCTTCAGTTGAGCATTGGTCAAAGACTGTAGAGTTATAATTCTTAACAGGACAGAAAAGCTTATGAGTCCAGCTGTAGTAGCAGAAATAACACTTATTCCGGCAGCCTACATTCT
>CAYGBE010000204.1:0-3169 GCA_964348065.1 uncultured archaeon | reverse complement strand
GTTTACTTCCTGTTTCTACAGTTGATTCGAATTGTAGTAGCACTTCATGGTATAACGGCCCGGTTGTAAATGCGGACGTCATCAATCAGGCCGGACCAGAAGGACCCCGGTTCCATAGCCTCACCGGTGCCAATGTACAGACCGTTTTCTGAGCCCTCCAAATTAGTCTGCTCGTCTTCAGCCACGGCGACGTTATCAACATAAAGCGTTCTAAAGGAACCATCCCACACAAGACCTATACGGTGCCAATCATTATCAGTTATGATTGTTTGTGACAGAAGTTCGGTGCTGTCCCGGCCAGTACCCTTTAGCTCGGTCATCAAGTTTCCCTCTGATGCATCTGCGCAGAGCCATCTGGCCCCACCCATTTGCGACAAAACGGCTTGGCCTGGAGCACCGCCTTTAATCCAGAGAAAGACGCTGAACTTACCATCCGCAGGGTTCAACACGAAGGGCGTGCTGACATAATCATCGATGCCGTCAAGCTGCAATGCACCATCTGCCATACCGCCCTCAGGCTGCCAGGCCGGGTCTCCATATACATTACCATCACTATCATTAGCGCTGTCAAATGCTATATCGCCTTCTGTCTCATCCAGCTTCCAGTATGCGATTAGTCCAGGCTCCTCAAACAAATATTCAGCAAGGACGATCATGTCCTGGACATCCACAATGCCATCGCCGAACGGAGTCGGTCCAATGTCACATAAGGAGTAGTTTTCGCCCCAGTGGTCAATCATGATGCACAGGTCCGCGGCATCGACTATTCCATCGACGTTGAAGTCAACAATTGGGATAATTGAAACCTGCCAGATATTATAAAAACCCCCAGGCCCTCCCGGACGAGCGGAATTGAAATACAACATGGAGCCATCGGGTGAGATGTATGGTTCAGTATCCCAAGTGCTCGTGTTTAACTCAGGGCCAAGATTAACCGGGGGCTCCCAAGGATCCGCTGTGCTTTTGCGTCGGGTCATCCACATATCTGATCGACCATGTCCTCCCGGCCGGTAGGGACCTGAAGGCGAATCGAAATCGGAAAAAATCAGCACCAGACCATCGGGTGAGATGCATGGAAAAGCATCATATGCCGTACTGTTCACTACCGGCCCCAGGTTCACTGGCGTCTGCCAGGGATCATTGCTTGATGCCCTTTGGGAGACCCATATATCTTTGTTACCAGATCCTCCGGGTCGGTCGGAGTTGAAGTACAGTTCCCTACCGTCTGGCGTGATCCAAGGAGTGCTTTCATAACCGGAGGTGTTGATCGGTGGTCCGAGATTCTCTGGTGTACCCCAGTCATCATCTGTCGTCGCCCTTTTGGTCACCCATATATCTTGCTGACCATACCCACCGGGCCGGTTTGAGCTGAAGTAAAGTGCCAGGCCGTTACTTGAAATGCGCGCAAACCAATCCTTGTTGCCGCTGTTGACCGTGGGACCAAGGCTCACGGGAACCGACCAGGGATCATTGGTAGTTGCTCGTGTAGAGACATATATATCATAATTACTGGACAACGTTCCTCCACCGATCGGTTTCTCGATATAAATCTCCAGGCCGTCGGGCGAAATACAGCTGAAAAATGAGTTGTCACCTCTATTGATAATTGCCTCAAGAGTTGTGGGTTCGCCGAAGGTGAAATCTGCGTTCGCAACCTCGGCAGTTAGGCCCAATGCCAAAACAACAATTATTACCATTTTTGCACTTCTCATCTCATTCTCCTTTCCGAAAAATTATTAATATTACAGGCTACATACTTTGCGCACGTTTAACGCCTTAGTATTGTCTTTACGAAAATCTCTAATTGGACGCCATTTTGACTTCTCCTCCAAAAAGCTACGAAGTATAAGCACATATTCAGAGCAGACAAGTCAATTGTTGTAAATACGCATCAAGGCTGTTTTTCCTTAAAATAGTCTGCCCGATTTAGACAAGTCTGTCAATAAAGAACTTTCAAAAACAAGAATATTAATAAGGTATAGTAGGATTTCTGCGTTTTTCGCCGAATAGAAGGGGTGACAGCGTTTAGAATCCCACAGACTGACCCCCATCTTTCAATTCAAAGCGCCTCACAGGCCATTCAAACAGCGAACTCCTCTGGTAAATACTGATGTAGACACTTCACTTCCGAAGCATTTCCCTTACAGCCGGGCTATCCAGATACGCATTTAGCCTGTTCTGCATCCTTATCAGTCTTCTATACTTCCTCGTGGGTCTGCCTGCGTAGAAGCTCCGCTTGACTCGACTACTTAGTTCCTCTATTTGCCCTTCCGCCTTCAACAGATACCCCAGTTGACCGAACCGCCCCAGCCGTGATTCATTCCGGCTCTCATAGGATAGGTTGTAGCAGTGCCGACAACCAAAGTAATTTCCCCCCGATGCAAGGTAAAGCGTTCCTGTCCTGCGTCCACAATACACACCGTTCACACTCAACGGACAAATAAACCAGTACCGGACCCCTCCGAAGTAGCAGGAAGTTGTCGTAAGGTTGATTCTATAGTCATAATCTGTTTCCTCGCCGGTGCTTCGGTCTGTGACGGTGTAATTAACCTTTACATATGGTTCATCTTCAATATCTACAATTATCCCTATTGAGTCTTGCTTTCCCGATGCTTTGTGCGTCCAGGTTAGAGTTGAAGCACTATATCCTTTTAACAAACCAAACTCTTTCACCTTAAAGATGCTAAGTTGGGTTGCTTGTTCGACTGCGGTTTTTGCATCGAAATAATATCTGCCCATATTTTTATTTCTTTTCCTTGCCGAAATCATTAAGGATTCGCACGCTTTTATCAGGATTTCAATCTTTCAACTTGTATCCAAGCTTGCGATGCTAATATCCCTTCTTTCCTCTTAAGGGCACGTAGTTTTCGTACTTTCCTCGTGGGTCTGCCTCTCCATGTCCAGCGTTTGATTTCGCTCTGGAGTTTTTCTATCTGCCTTGATGTATGTCCAAATAACTCCATTGTGCAACGATTACGGCTATGGTATGAGAGATTGTTACAATGCCGACACCTAAAGTAAACATCACCCGGCGCAAGATATAATACCGCTACGCGCCTACCGCATGATGGACAGCCAAACCAGTACCTTACACCCCCAAAATTGCAGGGAGTTGTTACAAGCGATACCGTATACCCGTAATCAGTTTTGTTGCCGCCTCTGTCTGTTA
>CAYGBE010000203.1:0-2787 GCA_964348065.1 uncultured archaeon | reverse complement strand
GTAATCAACACGAAGACCGCTTTTCTGATCCTTTTAAAAGTAGGATTAACACCTGCCACTAGCTTACCCTCAGCATTTAAAAACAGAGCCAACCTATCTTCTCAGGTCGGTCTCTTACTGCTAATAGCATTCAGATATTGCTCCTTTATACACTTGTGCTTTTAGCGATTCCATATAAGTTTGATAAATCATCTTGTAGGTTTTTATAGTGCCTTACTCAAGCCCTGCCTAGCAAGGAATCTCTCTACCTTCCAGCTTCTCAAGGACTTCTCACCATGAGCTGAGCGAATATGGTCAATCATTCCTGCTCTTTCCTTCTTACAGATAGGACATATGCGAATATGTTTATGATTGAGTGAGGGTTTTGGTATAGAAACTTTCTTTTCAAAAAGGTTCCCAACTTCATTAAGATTAGGGACAATCCAAAGGGCAACTGCAAGAATTGGTGGTATTGTGTGATAAAGAGCAGATAGATATAAATATTTAGGACTTCCAGCAACTGAGGTAAGACCAGAAAACACCGTTAGAAAGTCAAAGGCAAAGAATACAAGAGTTCCTGCAAGAATGAGTTTTACCCTTCTTAAGAGAGGAGTATGTGGGGTTGCAAGGGTAAGAGATAAGAATACAAGATAAAAATAAGGAATCTTATTAAGAACCCTTAAGGATGCATCATTATTTATAAAGAAAGGTCGAATAAAGTATATACTTCGGTTAAGAAATAGAATATAGGGCTTTGCAGCAAAGCTTTTCCAGAGATAAAAACTTATAGATGATACTAAGATGAGTTTAGCTAGAAATAGCAGCCTTTCTTTCATAGCCTACTACTTTCTCAATCCAGATGAGCCATAAGAGAACTACAAGGATGATAAATGCTACCTGCCACATATAGTCGTGGAAGTACTCAAAGTGCTGAGGTTTATATTCTGCTATCCAGGCAGTCAGAAGGAGCCTAAGAATATTAGCTGTAAAGATGGATAGAATCCCTCCAACCAAACCAATAATCTTTCTTAACCACTTTGTGGGATATACCAGCACGAATACCCCAAAAAGAATCATTAGATAGATAGCGGTACACTCAGCGTTGATAAGAAGGGTTTTATTGCTGAGTAAAATGTTGTTTCCCAAAACCTGTGCTTCTATTCCTAATGTCTTTATCAGCCAGGCTGAGGTATTTGTGGTTGCCATTACAAGATACCAGACATAACTAGATACAGGATTGGGGATGCGGAACAAGACATTAAGTCCAATAGCTACAACTACAAAGATAGAACTCCGTAGAAGAAACTGATTATCTTTAAATAATCTTAATTCTTTTTCTTTCGATATTGGCATCAAGCTCTTTCCCTCTTTCGTCTTAATAAATACAAACCAACGAGTATCAAAGAAAGTGTAGTAAATAAAAGCCAGAAGGAGTCATAACCTACTGCTGCCGCAGTTTCAGACTCACCAACCACAAAGGGAGAAAGAGAAATGACTTGGCCTGTGATGGTGTTGTTTACCGTATCAACAGACGTTGCACGGTCTTCCCATCTTGAGCCATCCCAGTGGAAGAGCTTGAGGTTGGATTCATTTCCTAGAATTTCAGACTCATTGTATGCGATAGTTACGGTGACTGGTGGAGAGTAGGTGGCTGTAGTTGCGATGTCATAAGCTTGCCCTAGGAACCGGAAGCCTGAAGGCGGGTCGGAGGGCGGAGAGCCAGCGCTATAACCCGTAAACCCTCTACTTATGACACTGGAGAACGTCACGCTTAAGCCCATCCCAAGATCAACTTTCACATCTGAGCCAGTGGGCGTGTTTAGTGCCCCATACATATAAATGTCCCAGTTTCCATTGCGATGGTCTTCCCAGACAACGACACTTCCTGAAACAGCAGGATAGACCTGAAATGAGGGATTTGTACAGAGGGGTGATTCGATTCCTGTTGAAAGATCCTTCATGTAGATATCCTGTTTGCCGTTGCGTTCATCTTCCCAGACAACGACACTTCCTGAAACAGCAGGATTGGACTGCACTGCGGGATTTGTACAGACTGGTGATTCGATTCCTGTTGACAGATCCCTCATGTAGATATCCAGGTTGCCGTTGCGGTCATCTCGCCAGACAACGACGCTTCCTGAAACAGCAGGATTGTACTGCACTGCGGGATTTGTACAGAGGGGTGATTCGATTCCTGTTGACAGATCCTTCATGTAGATATCCCAGTTGCCGCTGCGACTATCGCTCCACACAATAATCTCTCCGGAAACATCTGCTCGCCTTTGGTCTGCAGGGTTGGTGCAAACCGGTGCTTCCCAGGCCAAGGCAGCGGGAAGATAAGCCATAAAGAAATATACGGTCACAATCGCAACGAGTACCAGCAGATCCTTTTTTCTCATTTCATTGCCTCTTGTTGCCTCGTTTCGCGCTCAAGGCATTATGAAACAAAAACCAACCGTTCTTATCAGGTTGGTCTCTTGCTCAAAATAGCATACAGCTATTGCTGTTTCTCTATATTTAATTAAAATAAAAGTAGCCTAAACCCGCTTGCCTTAACTGCCTATGAATTTAATTTTTATGCTTTTATACCTTTCTGTCAAGGTAAAATATGGAAGGTTTATGAGGTTGAATCCTCCTATCTGTAGTGCCAGTCATCTTAAAACGGTTCCTCAAGCTCTGGATACTTATGCTCTTGCAGTACTTCGGGTACATCGGTATTTGCCCTACGAGTAGTTATCAGTCTTGATACTGGATGCGCTTGCATCTTCTTCTCATCATAGGGCGTAAGCATAGCGCTAATCTCATCAT
>CAYGBE010000202.1:0-5321 GCA_964348065.1 uncultured archaeon | reverse complement strand
CAAATACGAGGCCTCTAAGGGGGGATAAGTCCTTCGAGGCCTTTTTTTGGTTGAGGCGTCGAGGAGACACCAATGTAACTCTAGATTAATTGTTCTGTATCCGCGAATCCATGGTGGTGGGTGGCCATTTATCCTATGAAACCAAGAGCCCGCGGTAACGCCAGGACGACCCAAGGAATGTAGGTAGTGATGGCCAAAGCAATGAGCTCGGCTATCAAGAACGGCACGACCGCTCGAATGGTGCTGTCATAGGAACAGTTGGCGATGCGGGCTGAAGTTAAGAGGGTCATGCCATAAGGTGGGGTGATCATACCGATATTCAGGTTCACCAACATCACCAGGGCAAAATGAAGGGGGTCCACGCCAGCCCGGACGATAGATGGCGCCAGTACTGGGGCCAAAATCAATACCGCGGGCAGAATGTCCATAAGCATCCCGATGATAAGCAGGAAGATGTTGACCATGGCCAGAATAAGGATTGGATTGCGAGTGATGCTTAGGATCAATTCGCTCACTTTGGCCGGCACCCCTAGCCGGGTAATGTACCAACCAAAGGTATGGGCCGTGGCCAGAAGGAGAAAGATGACGCCGCTCAGCTTGGCCGTGTAAAGGGCCGCCGGGATCAGGTCTTTGAGGCGCAGGGTGCGCAAGATGAACTTCCCCACCAAGAACGCATAGCCAACTGCCACCGCCGCTGACTCAGTCACCGTTGCCACACCGGTCAAGATGGAACCCAGGATGATGACGGGGATGATGAGGGCAAGAAAGGCATCACGGGCGGCCCGGAGTATCTCTCTCCATTCTGCCCTCTTCTCTCGTCGCGGGTAGTGGCGCTGTATAGAGATAATCGCGCTAACGCCTAGAAGAAGAAACCCCATTATCAGTCCAGGGAGAAAACCAGCAGAAAACAGTGATCCAACTGAAAGCCCGGTGATGTAGGCATAAACAATCATGGTGATGGAGGGAGGAATAATGGGCCCCACGATCGAAGAGGCGGCCGTCACGGCAGCTGAAAATTCAGATGAATATCCCTCTCGCTTCATGGCTGGAATTAAGATATTGCCTAGAGCCACCGTATCAGTCACTGCTGCTCCTGTCATTCCGGCAAAGATGATGGATCCCCCGATGTTTACATGGGAAAGCCCCCCCGGATAATGGCCAATCAATAGATTGACAAAACGGATCAAGCGGTCGGTCAACCCCGATTGGTTCATCAATACGGCAGCCAGAATAAAAAAGGGAATCGCGATGAGTAAAAAGCTCTCCACGCCAGAATGAAATCGTGTGGCGATAATGCGCAAAAAAGGCCAGCCGCCCATCTCCCATAGACCGGCCAAGGAGATGATGCCCAACATATATCCCAGCGGTACGCCGATAACGAGGACAATGACCATGAGTAGAAGGATAATAGAGATCATGATTGCCCGAGCAAGTAAAGCGTTCTAGACAGTTAGCGGAAATCGGATGTGTTTAAGTTCCTGAATTCAAAGGATTTACGATCGATCATCCACGACGACGTCAGTCTGGCCTGAGATGACAATGATCTCATCCAGGATTTGAGAAAGTATATGAACCAACTGGATGCCAGCCGTGACGGGCACAGCCAGATGGGACCATGTCCATTTGATCTGCAGAGCCGGGAGAAAAGTACCCCAGGCAACCTGGGAGATCTTTATTCCCCAAATCAGGAGGACAACCAGAAAAGGTGCCACAAAGCAGTAAGCAATGAGGTTGCACCACGCTCGCGATCGGCGGGATAATCTACCGGTCAATACCTCCAAACCGATGTGTTCTCCGTCCTTAAGAGCAATGCTGATACCTAGGAGCCCTGCCCAAACCATAGCCAGTCGAGCCAGCTCTTCCCCCCACTTCAGCGGTGCATCCAAGGCATAACGGAAGAATACGGCTACGATCACCTCGAACGTCATGAATAGAATCAAGGAGATACAAACCCACCCTGTGACTAGGTCCACCTTTTTGCTGGTAGAAGCCCAGCCAGCCTGGATGCCCTTCAAAGAACCCATTAGTTAACTCGTTTTCTAGCCTAAGTGATGCATGTCGGCATGGAGAGAAAACCCCCATGCCGACACGTTCCAGGCTACCTGCCGTAGCGATTTAAATACGTGGTTCCAAGCTCTTTTTGGATGCGAGCAACCTCGTTCAGGCCAGCGTCTAGGAGATCTGCTTTCAGGTCGAATTCATCGACAGCCCACTTCCGATAGGCACCTTGGGCGAGCTTCTTGAACTTGGCCATGTTCTCTGGGGTGATATAGTTGAACTCCATGCCGTGCTTCTTGGACTCATCCACGGCGAGTTCAGACAAGTGAGCGGCAACCCCTCTAGAGTAGATGACCGCAGCACGGGACGCCTCTATGATCTGTCTCTGATGCTCTGGACTCTGCTTCTTAAACCATTTCTCGCTGGCTACCCAGGTGTTGGTATTGTAGATGTGATTGAGAAAGGTCACATATTTTTGGGTTTCCCATAGCTTGGCCCAGGAAATGATAGACGGCGCATTAAACTGGGCATGGGCCACCTTGGTAGCCAATGCTGTGGCCACCTCGCCCCAAGCCATGGGCACAGCTGAGGCGCCCATACCATTCATAATAGCCATGTGAGCCGGATTTTCCTCTGTTCGAACCCGCATCCCTTTGAAGTCCTCAGGGGTACGGACCGGTCTGAGACTGTTCGTAAGCACCACAAACCCGCCTCCATCATCCATGGTACCCAGGTAGCGCAGGCCGATAGAGGGTAACTCGCCCATAAAGGTCGCAAAGTAATCCGAGTCGAAGAACGCCCACGCCGTCAAACGATCCGGAAAGAGATAGGGGGCCACAATGGCCTGATAGTTCCTATAAAAGGAGGAAAAGGCTCCAGAGGAAGCGATGGCCATCTGAACTGTCACACCGGCCTGGCATTCACGCGTGCCCTCCACCTCGCTGCCCAGCTCACCTCCTGGAAAGATCTCCACGTCGTAAGCTCCCCCCGTTTTCTCTTCAAGAAGGGTTTTGAAATACTGGAGCGCAGGATAAACTTCATTGTTGGTCATATCCCCCGGATAGATCGTGTAGATGGCCAATTTCTCGGCCGATAGGGCCACCCAGGGGCTAAATAGAATGAACACACAAATCATGGCACCTGCCAAGGGCTTCACACCTCTCTCCTTCAATTGTCTAAATAAGCTATTCATTTTTCACACCTCCTGTTAACACGATAAACGCCAAAACGGTCAGCACTCAATCCCTTTTCTTTCTATCACCCCCTTTCATTCAATTTCTCGTTGAGAAGTTGCCCTCTACCGAAGAGAACCTACCCTCCGATGAGCCTGACTATTTCATCCTTGGTTAACCCCTCTAAACCAAGGGCTTCGAGGGTCCGGCCGCTCTTCCAATAGTCCTCCTGACACACCACGGATCCAATTGACACAATGCTGTCTATGATGGGCGTAGGCACATTAGCCAGGCGCCCCAGTTCCGATCGAGGTACCAAGCCAAAGGGAAGATCTTCTGTAATGTAGCGATCTTTCAGTGAGGTTGGGCCAATGATTGAAGCAATCACGCCTAAGGTGTCGAATGGGGCAACAAACTCAACCCCCATGATGCTGGTGGTTGTCCTGAAGTCGATGTCACGGTACTGAATCATATCGAAATTGAAGGCTTCAGCCACCCGCCGAGACTCTTCATATATTTCCCGGATAACGAGAGCGACGGCTTCCGTAATCCCTTCCCGATACATGTAGAAATCGCCGTGAGAGTATTCAATCCTGCCTGTATTCAATAGCGAACCAGGTGGATGAACGATGGGATTTGGATTGTTGAAGGCCGCGGCAAGCACATGTTTTGCCTCAACAATGCAGGGAAACATGGCCCGAAATTCATCGATCACTTGTTTCATCTTAGATGCTGGTAGAGCAGCCACCAGGACTCGAGGGGCAACCAATAACAGGTTGATCTTAGCCGGTCCTTCCAGTCGGGTACCGTAGGGCAAGGTGTTGGTCTCCATAATCGTGATCCCCTGGTCCTTACCCTGTTGGGCCAGCATCTTTTTGAATCGCAGGGCTCCAAAATCACCGGCCCAGATAACAACCTTCTGACCCTCACGCAAGTGAGGAATCATCTCCTGGAAAAAAAGATCGTGGCCGTTTGCAGGAATAGCGACATGGATCCAGTCAACACCGCTCAATGTTTTGCCCATGTCCATGGTTATTTGGTGAATGGGAATTTTACCAGAGGGGCCGATGCCAACAGCTTCAATGGCTCCCCTTGTGAGGGTGGGTTTAAAGCTTTCTTCAAACTGGGGATGCTCATAAAAGTGAACCGGATATCCCCGAACTGTCAGATCCACAGCCATCATGTGGCCACCATTTCCTCCTCCGAGTACAGCGACGGGTTTCTGGCTCATCCTTTTCCCCTCTTCTCTTGAATATAGCCTTAAGCTGTTCAGGTTATCCGTGAATACGAAACACGTATGGTTTGGCTTGGTCGGTCTCCCACTTTTTTGGATTCTCTTTCTTTGGTGCGGGCCTTTGGGAACAACGGTCAGATCAGAAGAAGATTTCCAACTACGGCGGAGACTGACATTCCGGATGAGAATTCCACATTCGGCAAGACTAATCTCAAAGGTCCTTTCCAGTAAGCCAACCCCCCTCGCATCTTCACAGATGCTCTGGCTTTATCTCTACATCCCGATTCTAGCAGGCTAGGAATACATGTCAAGAAAAAAGTCAGACGAGGATTCTCTTTTTCACTAGAACACATCGTATGCCGAGGTCTTTCGGATAGTTGTCTTCCAATTCCGCTGGACCATTCAGAGTGTTTAGTTCTTCTATGAGGCCGTCTTTTGTTAAGCCCTTTTTTTGTCATTGGCTACATAGCTTAATCGCTCCTCTTTGTGGTTGATCGAGCTGGCGGCTTCCTGGTACGTGAGGTCTCTATTTGCCTCGGACAAACTTCTATCCGTGCTGGTCTCTTTTTGCCAGACACCTAATGCTGTATTCGCCCACAGACGATCCGGGAAACCCGACCCAGAGTTGCGAATGCTAATGAGACTCTCGAAAAACCCTAAGACCGTGATTCCAGAGCTCCTAAGTCGTTGATTTTATTAAAGCCGAATTTCTCAAAATCGGAATATTTGGACTTTTTCGACAGTCTCATCGTTAATCGTCAGTTTTGAGAGGGGGCCTTGGCCGTCAGTTTCAGGTTAGGATTAAACGCTGATGACTGGCTGAGAATTACAGAAAGGTTCGGTGGGGGGGCGTTTACACTGGAGGGTAGAGGAACGAGGTTGCTTTGGGCCTTTTAGCAAGGGGTGGAAGAAGGGGG
>CAYGBE010000201.1:0-3885 GCA_964348065.1 uncultured archaeon | reverse complement strand
CGTGGAGCAAAGGAAATGTGGAAGTCTTGGACGAGGTTGTCGCACCTAGCTTCAAACAACATCAATATGATCGGCCATCCACTCGGGAAGGCTTCAAAGCTATCATCCAAGAAGTTCGTACGGCGTTTCCTGATCTGAAGGTAGCTTTGGAAGATTCTGTAGCAGTGGATGATAAGGTATGGATGAGTGTAATATGTAGAGGTACCCATCTCGGGCAATTCAAAGGATTGCCGCCCACAGGCAAGCGTTTTGAAATTACCGAGATTCACATCGCCCGTTTTGAGAACGGAAAGGGTGTTGAACACTGGGGCGTAGCTGACACGTTAGGATTGATGCAACAAATTGGCGTCACGAAATAGTCGAAATCGCATTTCCTGCCCATGTTATGGAAATGTCATTCATTTCGCAGAACAGCTTAATAGCTTTGATATAGTTTCTAAGAGTCGCAGGACTTATTTCTCCATTTGGACTCTTTCTTTCTGAGCATGTGCAAAGCGTAGAACGCTAAGAAATACCCAGTCTGGCTGTCTCTCGCCTCTCTCCGTGAAGGCCTTGGCGCGCTCTTCCATTGTGCCTCCTGTCAGGCCAACGAAATCAAAAAATTTGGCTAGTCTTCCCCTGTACTTTTCCCTAGTCATTGGAGCCTTTATTCCATAAAGAAATATGGACCAAGGATCCATCATTGTTGATGATGATGCTCTTTGTTCTTCTTCCGTTTGCATCTTTTCTATATTTCACTCCTTTATTCCCAAGAATCCTATTTTAGGAGTGATATAACAGCGGGCCCGTCGGGATTTGGATAAAATTCATTTGAATCCAAATAACAATTGAGTCCATTTTTTGGACGTTCTTTTTTTTAGGCAGGCCCAGAGGGTTCCGAGAGAAAAACGTTCACGACTAAGACTCAATGAACATACGACATAAACTGAAGATCAAGGTTCAGTCATTTCATAACTACTATCTGTATTTTTTAAATTGCTATGGACTAGAGAGGCGTAGAGGTGTATAACACAAGTGCTCAGCTATACCTTCTACTGGTTATTCAGACTGTACCGGAATGAAAAGTTTTTTCTCTGTCTGATCTACTCAGGCAAAATCTCTTTATCTGCAGTTGTAGGTCTGCTTTATGGTGTCCTCATTTGACTATTGATTGGGAGTCTTCTGTAGTTGTTGCTTTTCTTTCATGGCCTTGTAAATTTCCTGCATCTTTCGATGATGGTCTGCTTTTGTAAAATCTCCCGTTCTGTTAGCAATCTCTTCCATTTCCTTGTGATAGACAATATGACTATCTATAGTAGCGGAATTATCAGTAGAATTGCTAGCCATGTCCCCTAGTCACATGTTATGATGGATCAGCATCTACTTTGAGTGTTTGGTCACTTTTGATCATGCTTGTCTTAACACAGGATATTCAAAAGGCCAAGTAACCGAAATTCAAGTCTATTCCAAAGATATGCCTACCTTCATGAGTTTCAGATCCATCATCTTTCGCATAGCCAAAGTTCTTACCCTGGTAATGATTTGAAAAGCTTCGCAAATAATCTTGGCTAAATCTAAACATAGTACAACAGGTTATCAGGTGTGGATCCTTAGATAGAAAACTCTCCAATATGAAAAGCATAGCTTTTTGTAATACATATCGAAAATGATCTCTGTCTTTTGCACTACTTTGAATAGGTCCGTTCTACTTTGTTTAGTTTACTCTGGTTGAATAATGGAAGACTAAAACTGAAAGTAGCTCCCTTTCCGTCGATATTATTTTCTGCCCATATTTTGCCACCATGGGCTTCGACTATACTTTTCGAAATAAATAATCCCAAGCCAGTACCTTTGAATGATTTTGAAGTAAATTTTGTAAACAATCGCGGCATTATTTCAGGATCTACACCACTGCCAGTATCTTTTATACTAACAATGACCCAACTATCATTTTCGTTCTTTTTCACATTAAGAGATATAGTTCCTCCTCGTCCTTCTTTCGTAAACTTGATAGCATTATCAAGCAGGTTGGAGATAATTTGAGTAATCCTATACCTGTCTGCATCTACAATAATATTATTACCCTCAGTAGGAGTATACAATAATTTTATATCGTTTCTATTGTTGTCACCAATTTCTTTTTTATATTCTTCTATAATGCTTAATATCAGGCCATCTAAATTGAACTTTTCTTTATTTATCCTTAATAACTGGCTCTCTATTTTCGTCACGTCTAGTATATCTTGTGTAAGTCGCTGTAATCTTTTTGCATTTCTTGATATTATATCTATCAGTCTGCGTTTTTCCTCATTCTCCTCCTTAGATCGAAGTACTTCACTTAACCCAAGTATAGGTTGAATAGGTGTCCGCAACTCATGTGCAGCTATATTAATAAATTCTTTTTGCATCTTTTCCTGATTTTTTAGCTGTTCGTTTGCTATTTCAAGCTCTCTTGTCCTATCTTTTACAAGTCTGTTCAAGTGTTTATTTGCTGAAGCTATACTTTGCTTCATGGTATTGAACTGGGAAGACAGTTCTGCAATCTCATCATCTCTTGAAGTTTCTCTAATATCGACACTAAAGTTTCCTTTGGATATTTCATTAGCTGCATGTTTCAGTTTTAGTATGGGTTTAGATATGGACCTGGAAATAAACAGACCTGCAATTATAACAATAATGGATATTATACCGCCAATCATGATAAGTGTTATAATTAAATTGTTGACGACGTCATTTAATGGAGCCAGGGAAAAATCTGCTCTTACCATTCCAATCTTTTCAGTAAGAACTACAGGGGCGCACGCTTGCAAAACATCATTTTTAATTTCAACTAATGGCTCATCAGATGATCTTCTAGCCTGTGTATCAATACAATCATTCAATGTCTCATTGTAATGCTTATTTTCCAGTGTTCCATCCGTAATAACCCTTCCGTCAGGAAACATCACATATGCCGATTGAATATTAGGATTCTGCTTGATGTTTTGAATAGTATGTTCTAGTCCATCTAAATCTAGAAAGTATAAGGGATTTCTAAGCTCTCTGCTTGCTAATGAAATCAAAGATACTGCCTCATTCTTATAGACTTCTAATATCTCATTTCTTGATATAGAATAGAACGTGATTTCAAATACTACTGAAAAAATAACTACGGGTATAACTACAATAAGAATTAATTTATGTGATAACTTCACTCCATTATCCACCGACTTCTACTTCTTTTTGTTCTAATAGCAGCAGCATATTATTAATAGGACCAAATAATTGATCCTTGTTGTTTATTCCCTCATATTTTGTTGAATTTTCAAAATTTCTTAAAATCTCAATCCCCTCTGGATCTTTATCCATATTCAATAATACATCCTTAATCTTTTGTACTAAAGCTGGCTCCATCTCAGACCTATGTGAAATCACATGACGCGGCACATCAAAAGTTCTATCAATTATTTTTAATTGGGATTTAACACTTTCATAGGTTTCTTGCTCAAAGTCTATATTTGAAATAACTCCAATGTCAGCTTTTCCTTCAACTACCCATAATGGTATATTCTGATCTTCTCTAGCAAAAACATACCTAATTATATTATTATTATCATCATCATTGCTGCTGTTTTTGGTTGATTCGCCTGCAATTGCTTCGCCTACAAGTTTAAACCCCTTTTGAACCAAATATGCTTTTGGTAACAAATACCCTGATGTTGATTCTGGAGATTCAAAAGCAATAGTTTTTCCAGCAAAATCATTTAATGTTTTAATAGATGAGTTATTTTTAACGATAAATATCGAGTGATATTGTGCTACTCCTTCTTTCCATCTTAACAAGAATGGCACTGCGCCACTTTCATTATCTACTAGCGCAATTGTAAAAGGGCTTTCAAAATACAGATCAACTCTTTGCTCTTTTAA
>CAYGBE010000200.1:0-8134 GCA_964348065.1 uncultured archaeon | reverse complement strand
TAGTGTGAAGCTCGTTCCAGTCTCCTGAGAGGCTAGCGAACATGACTATGTCGGCTTCCGTAACTGTTCTACCCGGCGAGACAGCCTTCTCACCTACCTTAAAGTCCTCGAGATAACTTTTTTCCGAACTCATCTCACAATCAACTCCCATTCAATTTCCTGACATCCGCTATGTGGATTGCTTACAGTATTTGAGTCACGGAAAAGTATATTAATTATACAGAATTTTGGGGTCTTACCAACGGTTTTCAGCAACATTTTGAATACACCTGTTTTCTACCTTGTCTTAGGACGGTATTAATAAATGTACAGTAGGAAAATTCAGAAATTTCACACACGGTGTCTCTCGGTTGCGCGCACACCTATCAAAGTCTGAATTAAGAACTAGTAGAATTTGGAAGAAACATCAGTCTCAGATAAAAAAAGAGGGCCTAGAGGGTCCCGCTGTCGATGCGCACACACATGCGCGTTATGGCTCTGAATCTTTTCTAAGTCATGTTTGTTGTCCTAGATGCGTAGAAACAGTTACTTCATCGAGTGTTTACTTTGATACATTCTGTCATGCTATGCTTATATCAACTTGAATGAAGCGCGCAAAACAATTTGTCACAGTTACAACATTCTTATAATGTTGATTTCTTTGAAAAAGGTGACAGAAAAAAATGTACGTATCCGTGTAGGGGTAGCCTAAGTGTTCTGCTCAAATGTGCGCGCAGGACTAGGAAACAGAACGTCTCTTTAGACGAGAGCGCCTATCACACATTTTCTTTAAATCATGCATTAATAGAAAAAAGTATATAAAAGAATAAATCAAGTTTCAAAACTGCGACACTGTAGAAAAGAGGAAAAGCCATGACGAATATAAAAAAATGGGAAGATAATGAGCATTGGGTTGAAATAGATTTGGATCTTTGTGTGGGGGCAGCAGAATGTGTAAAAGTATGTCCTTCAGAAGTCTATCGCCTTGTAGAAGGAAAAGTTGTCGCTGAAAACATTGGTGAATGCGCGCAATGTTTGGCGTGTCAGGGTTCATGTCCAGCTAATGCGATTCTAAATCATTCAGCATGGGAATGAATATATAGTCTCGGTATACAATGACGTAGCTTCACACCAAATGTTATAAGGCTGCCGTCTTTTGTTTACATAATTCATAAATAGCCAGTTAAAACCTCTTAGATATTAGCGGGTGAGGTTACATTGCCAAGAAGGGCTTCAACAGGGGTTCAAGGATTAGATGAAATGTTAAGTGGTGGATTCCCGGAAGGAAGAGTTATTTTGGTTGTGGGAGGACCCGGAACTGGAAAGACTATTCTTGCATCTCAATTTCTATATAAGGGGATCTATGATTACAACGAAAAAGGTATCTTCGTTAGTTTGGACGAAGGCAAAAATCATTATTATTCTGAAATGCAGAATTTTGGATGGGATTTCAAAAAAGCGGAAGAAGAAGCAAAGTTTGTCTTCATAGATGCGACCAGAATGTCAAGATCAGTGTTACTGAGAGATAAAATGTATGGAGAAACCAGCGGTTTACGAGGTAAGCAACTGCCAATTGATAAGCTAGTTGAGGAATTGGAGGCAAAGATTCATCAAATTGATGCGAAAAGGGTTGTGTTAGATACGCTGGCTACACTTTTCCATCGATTTCCAGATCCTGTCGAACGAAGAATCGCTGTTGTAGATTTGACTGAATCTTTGTCCGAGTTGGGGATCACAACTATAATAACCACAGAATTGAGTCGCCTAGGTCTTGATCGAGCCATTTCAGATGAAGAATACATGGCGCATGGAGTTATTATGATGCAGACTCTGTTTTCACAGGAAGCTACGACGAGAGCAATACATGTACAAAAGATGAGAGGCACTAAGGTCATCTCGAAAAGAGTACCCTACACAATAGATAGGAACGGCATTGAAGTCTTTCCTGAACTAACGTTGTTCAGAGGAAGGTAAATCGGAAACGCTAAACGAATATTCACGAGGGCGCGCTTGTTCTATTCAAGCTGCGGTTGAATGGCTCAGTTAGATATATGTCAACTAATATTCAGGACTATTTCTCCCGATAGATGCGAATTTTGTTTATGCTGTCTGTAAACTCAAATCTAGATTGTCGGACGCGCATTTCTGAATCAAATCAATGTTATAGAAAGCTAGGAAAAAACGATAAAAACCTCACTCTCTTGGCTATAGATGAATCGCGACAAAACATATCTAAAATAGAACACCGAGCGAGTTTGCGAGAGAAAATAGAATATCGGAAACATTTTAAGGAATAACCTGCAACGTAGGTTGGGAGGATAATCGGATGATTGTTACAAGTCTTAAGCCATACGGGGTTATCAAAGGCACGCTTAAAAAGTGGAAAAAACACGGAATTGTATCCTGTAATTCCTGTTCTAGGGCTTGTGAAACAGGAGGGAGAGAAAAAATGGAAGAATTGGCGGAGAGATTAAAGAAGGATGGATATGCGGTAGTAGGTATGGATTTAGTTCCGATGGCCTGTAACATTGATTTAGCTAAGAAACCAGAATATGACGGCGATGTTTTGATAATTTTAGCTTGCGACGCTGGTGTTTTCACTTATCAAACACTCTTTCCTGCCAAAAAAATCATTCCTGCCCTTAATACAATAGGTCTTGGAGCTCGAGATATGCACGGCAATATTTTTTTGATGATGAAATTTTGAGAATTGAAAAATTACCATGAAAATAGTTGAGATTTCTTGTTTTCCTGTTTATCCTAGGCACATGATGCTATGTAAAATCTGTGAGCTGATAAATTGTTCAGCGCGCGCAAGAAACCTGCGAAACTGTCTTAAAACGAGAATCGTATAATTATAGTGGATTTGAAATGTCAACGAAAAAAGAAACAGTTGACCTGGAATTGCATATTACTGCCAAAAACTTGGCGATCCTGCAAGGGAAAATAGCTTGTATCCTGAAAGAACTTGTTAAGAAAGCTAAACTGCTTCACGAAAAAGAAGAAGGGGAAGAAGCAAATCATCTTCTAGGAATGATTTCTGACAACTTAAATGAACTATCTGAGCTGTTTGAGCATAGAAAAGAATTGCGAAATCAAATTGAAAATCTAAAGAGAATTGAGAGCGACTTAATTAGAGGGTAGGAGGGTGATTTTAACTCACAAATGGAAGTTTGTCTCCGGAGATCCCGCTAAATGCGTTGGCTGCTCTTGTTGCGATGAATGCATGCATTACAGTGAAAGACACGAAGTGGCTATATACAGGAAAAGGAAATGAAAAAGACGTATTGCTTAGGGCTCCGGTAGTATAGTTCGGTTAGAACAGCGACTGATGGAGATATCTCCCGACACTCCTCCCCGCAAACCCCCCTCTTTTTTCTGACTAACTTCGCATGCATGCATACTGAAAACATTATATTGTTAAATTTGCTAAACTTAATTATCCGTTTATCTGAATTGCTTATCCAACCTTGAAAAGGGGCACAACATGGAATCAGATCTTAACATGGAGACAATACTGAAAAAATCAGAAGAACATGAAAGAGAATATAGATGGCTAGAAGCAGCAAAGTCATATGAATCAGTGTTAAATTCTAAATCACGGACAGTCTCCTTTGCTGCAGAGACTTGGCAAAGAATAGGTTTTTGCTTCAATCAGGGTTCGAGACAGACCGACGACCTAGAAGAATTCAAGAAACTCAGACAACTAGCAGTAGACGCCTACAAAAATGCCGCCAAGCTTTTCGAAAAAGAAGACTCGAAGAAGCTGGGGAAGAGCGCGCAATGCAACGCCCTCGCCGAATTCACCCGTTCTTGGCTAGCACCAAATCTTTCAGAGAAAGTCAAGATGCTAGATGCATGTCGCGCATTTGGAAAAAAGGCCCTAAAGGCGTTCAAAAGAACTGGAGACGAAACAAATTATGTAAAAACGTGCAACAATTTACTGTTGTGCCTCTTTGAACGTTTATCTGCTGCGCCTACCCAGAAGGAAAAGCAAACCATCGCTCAAGAAGGAATACACCGTGGCAACGAAGCTATCTCAGTTCTATCAAAGCTTGAGAAAAAAAGTGAACTCCTTCTGGCTAATTCCCTAGCTAGCCTTCAAAGCTGGTATGCCGCAAACATCAACGAACGAGAGGAAGATAGAAAAAAACTGGCAAATAGAAGTTTGAAATACTCAGAGAAAGCGATGAGGCTTTCCAACGAGATCGATAATCCTTATTACACTGCAATGTCACGATGGGCGGCAGCTTTGTCCACGCTTTACTTCACCAGAAAAATTGAATCTTCACTGGAGTATGCCAAAGAAATGCTACAGCAGGGGTTAACTGTGGGCGACAACTACATAAAAGGTATTGCCTCTTACATCCTTGCACATGTCACAGATTGGATGGTTGCGAAGGAAGCGGATCCTGAGAAAAAAAGGGAAGATTACGCTAAGATCATCAAATACTCTGAAGATGCTACCCGATATCTTGAACTAGTCTCTCAAGATTACCACATAGCAGAAACCTACATGTTCTACACAGAAAGCTACAATCATCTAGGACGCGAAGTTGAAATCGAGATTGAGGGAAAACGCGCTCTACTAAAAAAAGCTGTAGAAATCGGACGAAAAGGGTTAGAACATGCACTTAAATCGGGCTACCCAGACGCTTTTGTTCCTACTCTTCACTCTTTGAGCAAGGCACTACATTCCTATTCGAACATGGTACAAAGAAAGGGTCAAAAAATTAAGCTACTAGAAGAAGCGCTAGGCTATAGAAAAGAATACATCAAAATTGTTGATAGCGCCTTTCCATCCTATACTTGGGGCGTTGGCGTTGGCAAGAATTATGCGGGACTAATAGAAGCAGAGTTAGCTCGGCTAGAAACAGATAATGACAAGAAGATAGCCCTTCTTGCAAATGCTGTCTCAGATATGAAAGACGCTATTTCATACTGCACAAAATGGATTAATTCTCGTCCTGTACAATTTGGCGGTTCGACAGTAGCTGTTGTTGCTGAATACGAAAACACGTTTGGAGGAGTGCTGAACGAACTATATCTACAAACCAAAGACGAAGGAAATTTGACCCAAGCAATCGAGGTTTACCACAAAGCTGCCGAGAGATTCAAGGGAGTCAACTTACCTAGCCGCGCCGCAGAGTCCTGCTGGAAAATCGCAAGGATCCAAGATAGCCTGGGTGAGAACCAGAAGGCCTCGAAAAACTTTGAAAATGCATTCGCAGAGTACAAGGCTGCTTCCAGAAGACTACCTCACTTCGTTGACTTCTATCTAGACCATGCTGTCTACATGAAGGCGTGGAGTGAAATCGAGAAAGCCAAATCAGCCCATAAAGAAAAAGAGTACACCATTGCAATGAAAAAATACGAAAACACAGCAAACCTTCTGAAGCAAACAAAACTGTGGAGCCATCTATCCTCCAACTTCCTTGCGTGGGCACTCATGGAACAAGCGGAAGATTTGAGTAGAAAAGAAAACAGCGCCAAGTCGATAGAGTCCTTCAAGAAAGCAAACGAGCTCTTCCGCGAAGCCAATAGAACCCTTCAAGCTGAGCTAAAAAATATTGAGAACGCAGACGAAAAAGACCTGGCCAAGAGACTCATCAAAGCTTCGGAATCTAGGACAAAATACTGCCTCGGAAGAATCACTGTTGAAGAAGCAAAATCCCTCGATAGGGCGGGTAGTCACACGGCGAGCTCCAAAAAATACGGATCTGCAGCAGAAATATTCAAAAAAATAGCAGAAGTCGAGTCAGAACAAACACACAAAGAACTAAAACCACTAATCTTTCTCTGCGCAGCCTGGCAAAAAATGATGGCGGCAGAAGCAAGAACCTCGCCAATAATGTACGAAGAGGCAGCAAGCCTCTTCAAACAAGCTAAGGAATACGCCCTTGACCAACAGACAAGCCTGCTCGCGTTGGCACACAGCAGCTTCTGCAGTGCATTAGAAGCCGGAACAGAATTCGAAATCACCCGAGACCCGATCATGATTTCAACAACCAGAAAACACATGGAAGCAGCCTCAAATTACTACCTCAAAGCAGGCTTCAAAAGCGCTTCAGAATATGCCAAAGCAACAAAGCGCCTCTTCGACGCCTACGCCTATATAGACAACGCCAAAAAGGAAACAGACCCGGCAAAAGAGGCAAGGTACTACATAATGGCAGAAAAAGTCTTACAGATCTCAGCTGGAGCCTACAAAAAAGCGAAGCACCCCGAAAAAATCGAGCAAGTCCAGCAGCTTCTAGACAATGTTAAAGAAGAAAAAGAGTTAGCAGTATCATTAAGCGAAATATTACACGCACCAGCCGCTACTTCATCAACAGCGAGTTTCGCCACGATAACTCCAAGTGAAGAAACAGCGGTGGGCTTAGAAAAATTTGAACACGTCGAAATTCAAGCAAAACTAATTCAACCAAAGAAAGAAATTAGAGTCGGAGAAGATTTCGACCTGGAACTGCAGATTGCGAATATGGGAAAAGAAGCCGTTCTATTAACAAAGGTCGAGGAAATCCTTCCCTCAGACTTTCAGTTGATTACCAAACCAGATTACTGCAACTTCGAAGATACATACCTTGACATGAAAGGAAAACGGCTAGAACCTTTGAAAACCGAAGAAATCAAACTTACCTTGAAGTCGTTTGACATAGGCACCTTTCAAATTAAACCAAGAATAGTTTGCATAGACGAAACCGGAAATCAAGTGTTCCGTGGACTAGAACCTTTAACAATCGCAGTGTCAGAGGTCGCGCTTCCAGGTCGCGTATCTACTGGATACGCAGAATTGGATAATCTATTGCTGGGCGGCATACCCGAGAATTATCCGGTTATTTTAACCTCACCTTCATGCGATGAAAGAGACTTGGTGATAAAGAGGTTTCTTGAAGCTGGAGCGAAAGAGGGCCAAACTACTTTTTACGTCACAGTAGAAGCTAGCGGTGTAAAGACTCTCGCAGAAGAGTTTCAGTCAAACTTTTACCTTTTCGTCTGCAATCCAAGAGCCGATACGATGGTCAAGAGCTTGCCAAACGTTTACAAACTGAAGGGTGTAACAGACCTGACTAACATCGACATCGCCTTGACTAAAGCTTTCCGCACATTAGACGAATCTTCAGAAGCCCCAAGAAGAGCTTGCATCGAAATTGTCTCAGACGTTCTGTTACGACATCACGCTGTTTCCACCAGGAGATGGTTAACCGGGCTCCTCCCAGGCCTTAGATCAAAAGGCTTCACCACTCTGGCGGTGATGAACCCACTGATGCATCCCCCAGACCAAGCTCACGCGATTCTAGGTCTATTCGAAGGAGAGATTAATATCTACGAGATTGAAACCAAGGCAGGCCCAGAGAAGTTTCTACGAATAAAGAAAATGCATAACAAAAGATACGTAGAGAGACCAACATCCCTGAAAAAAAAGAAGTGAAAAAAGTATAAAGAAGCCAAAAAAACACAGGCTCACGAATATTGTTACCGAAAAGCTTATAATACCTACATTTTAGACAACCCACAAAGGGGAACTAAGATGGCTTTTGGAGTAAGAAATACACCGGTAGATGATGCAGGAAACCCAGCCGCGACGTTATATGCATGCCCAAACTGTGGAGCGACTTTTCCAGCCACCAACCAAGGCAAAAGAGATTTCAAGCAACACATAAAGGACCATGAGAGGGACGTTCCGTAAAATAGGAGGAAAGGCTTTCCATCATTGCATTATAAAGCTACCCTCCCTTTTTTTTGTGCAGCGACTTCTAAGAAAAAAATGAGCTGAAGGACCACCTAGACACCGAACATAACATGCGCGCGCGTAAGTATACAGAACTGCCGTAGGGCTTTCCCGTAACCCTGTCCTCGGCAATTAGATGCGCATTCGCACGCATCATGCATTTCAAGTTAGAAATTTCTATTCCATATTCTTCTTTATGCTCTCCTCTGAGAATATGTGAAAAAGAAAGTGGGAAGTGTTTTTTGGGTCTGTCCCTGTGTATGGTCTGGGGAGCTAGTATTCTTCTTTTTCTATGACCGTTGCCACTCCTTGGCCTCCACCAATGCAGGCGGTTGCTACTCCATAGCGAGCATCCTCTAAATTCAGTATTCGCGCAAGAGTTCCGGCAAGTCTTGCTCCAGTTGCTCCAAGGGGATGGCCAAT
>CAYGBE010000199.1:0-7165 GCA_964348065.1 uncultured archaeon | reverse complement strand
ACCGATGATGATTCATCGACGGAGCCCCGCAATGTCGTTACCATTGTTGCTGACGCCAAAGTTACGATTGAATTTGAAAAGATTCCTCTTTATCAATTGCGTACGGAAGTTATCAGCGGTCGCGGAGCAATCTTGCCCCATCATAGGAGAGGTGAATATTATCCCGATGGTACAGTGGTAACACTTATCGCAGCACCCGATTTAACCTATATTGTTGACCGATGGTCCGGGACCGATGATGATACATCCTGGTCCAATACAAATACTGTAACGATGGACTCCGACAAGGAAGTTACTGTTCTGTTCAGACAGCCAAAGAGTCTTCACGTGCCCGGACAATATCTGTACATCTGGGATGCAATCGATGCTGCCTACGACCACGGCGACAAGATAATTGTATCGGCCGGCACATATCCCGGCGGCTATGATTTTATGGGTAAGGCGATTACCATCGCCAGCGAACATCCCGATGACCCCTGCTCTGTTGCAGCTACGATAATAAGTGGCTCTGGCTGGGGGCCTGCCTTTATATTCCAAAGTGGTGAAGGCCATGACTCCGTCGTTGATGGCTTTACCATTCAAGGCGGGGGTGACTTCGGTAGTATGCCACTAATCGATGGTGTGGGGGTTCATGGGGAGCACGCCCTCGGTGGAGCAATAACCTGCCTCAACGGCAGCAGTCCAACTCTGTCTCATTTAGTTATCAAAGACGTCGTCGCACGAGGCCAGAATGGCCAGAACAACGTTTTAATCTTCCCCCCGCCTGCGGATCCTGATGATGCATTGGATCCGCTGGACCCACTTGACCCGCTCGAGGATCCTCCTATACCCGACCCGCTCAATCCGGACCATTGGGCTCCGAACGACCCCAACAGGCCTGAACAGCCTGACCCCGAAGATCCCAATGCGGCGGCAGAAGCAGTGGCAGATGGTTTTCCCGGTCAAGCTGGCGAAGATGGTCTGCCCGGTGAGCCTGGTATGGATGGTCTTGAGGGTATGGCCGGTTTCCCCGGAGGTAATGGTGGCGTCGGCTACGGAGGCGCGATGTACTTCGATGCTAACTGCGCTCCGATCATTTCGCACTGTACGATAATCGATTGCATGGCAATCGGTGGAGACGGCGGCTTCGGCGGGGTAGGTCAGGACGGTCAGGATGGTCAGGAAGGTCAGGAGGGTCAGGACGGCCAGGACGGCCAGGCTGGTGGCGAGGGCTTGAACGACGGGGCCACGGGAGCAGGCGGCGCCGGCGGAGCAGGCGGCGACGGTGGCCCGGGCGGCGCCGGTGGAAAAGGCGGTGACGGCGGAAAAGGCGGCGATGGCGGGGAAGCCTTAGGCGGTGCAATATATTTCGGTCCCAATTGCCGTCCGACAATACGTTTCAGCAAAATTTTAAACTGCTTTACTCGGCAGGGACTGGGCAACTATGGAGGAGATGGCGGCAATGGTGGTAACGGCGGCGAAGGCGCAGCAGGTGCCGACGGGGCCGGCGGCGGTGACGGTGAGCCGGACGGCGAAGACGGCGCAGATGGTGCGGACAGTCCCGGCGGAAACGGCGGCGACGGTGGTATTGGCGGTGAGATGGGCATAAATGGCACGAGGTCGTGGGCAGGTGCCATATACTACGGAGAAAACTGCCAGGTCAACATGTCGGATACTATAATAAGTAACAACTCAACTAAAATGATTGTTGCGACTTATTTTTATGGTGGTGGTGACGGTGGCGACGGCGGCATCGGCGGCGACGGCGAAGGAGATGCTGCGGGCGGTGACGGCGGCGCAGGCGGCGACGGCGGCTGGGGCGGTCCCCCGCAGCCGATTATTTTACCTGATGACGGCGTAGCAGACGAAGAAGACCCAAATGCACCAAATGTAGGTCCTGGCGACGGAGGCATCGGAGGCGAAGGCGGCGAAGGCGGTGGAGCCGGCGCAGATGGTCTGGATGGTGGGCTTCTTTTTACTTTCACCACGAGCTACGGCGGTGCTAATTACTACGATTTCGGGTGTAAAGTAGAGCTTACCGACTGCACGATAAGCTACAACGCTTCGAAACAAGTTGACGGCAGCGGCCAGGACGGCGGCGGCGAAGATTATAAAGACGGGTGCGAGGTAATACTTAATCGCTGTGAATACATCGGCAACTTAGCCGGCTTCAGTGGACGTGGAGGTGGGCAATGCTTTGATGATTTCTGCTATGTGCAGATTAACGACTGCAACTACATCGATAACTCTTCCGGTAGTGATGGTGGTGGATTGTTCGGCCGGTCCGATTTTTCAATCGAGGTCAGCGACAGCGACTTCGTTGGTAATAAGGCCGTCAGGCCTGATAGTGGTGGAGGTGGACTGTACGGTGGGGGAGTATGGTCCTGGGATACCGGACAATGGCACCACGGTGGCACTATAACAATCGATAACAGTTACTTTAGTACTAATGAAGCGGCGTTCGGAGGCGGTCTTTACTGGCACGGCGATGGCGCAGATGTATCGATTTCCAACTCGGTCGTCAGTAATAATATCGCTGAGCATGGCGGTGGTATGTACTGGAGCAGAGGTGCACCGGTGATTTCAAACTGCAGCGTTATGGCTAATAGAGCCCAAACACGCTGGTTTCGGCCCGAGGATGATGTTATTTATCAAGAGTACTCTTTTTTATTCGATGAGGAAGAACCCCACGGCGGCGGCGGCGGAATGTTCTGCTGGTCTTCTGAAGCTAAAATTGAAAACTGCTTCATAACCGGCAATTCGTCTTCCAGCTCGGGCGGCGGTGTGTATTTCGGCGGCGACTTCAGCGCCCCGAGGCTTAAAAACTGTCTGGTCAAAGGAAACTCTGCAGTCCGGGACGGCGGCGGTGTCGTTTCCTACTGGCTTACTACCCCAACAATCTCCAACTGTACAATTGTCGATAACAGAGCGGATGACCCGGATAATGACAGGCATGGAAGAGGGGGCGGATTGTCCTGCTCCTATGAAAGCCACACAACTCTTATTGATAGTATTCTCTGGGGCAACACAGGTCTCAACGGCAACCAGATGGCGGTTGGCAGCGATGACGAGCCGTTCTATATTGACAGACCCGCTACACTGACAGTTTCGTATTGTGACATCCAGGGTGGGCGGAGTTCGGAAGCTGTCTATGTCGAGCCAAGACGTATCCTAAACTGGCTCGAGGGTAATATCAATGCCGACCCGCTCTTTGTCGAGTCGCACTGGAGCCTTAGTCAAACCGCGGCAGGGCAGGATGTGGACAGCCCATGCGTCGATACAGGAAGCGATTTGGCAGCCAACCTTGGCCTTGAAGAGTTCACTACTCGCTCCGATGGTGTCGTTGACACCGGACAGGTCGATATGGGCTTGCACTATTCCACCCATGTAGGTAGGCATCGGTTAATTGTAGTTGTCGTCGGCGAGCACGGCACGGTCAGGCCGATGGAGGGGTACTTCGACAGGTTCACTGCAGTTAAGCTGCGGGCGACAGTGGATCCGGGCTATCGGGTCAAATGGATAGGCACCGATAATGACCACTCTGATGCTCTTACTAATACTGTGACAATGGATTCGGACAAGACTGTTACCGTTGAGTTCGTAGAGTACATCGGCAAGACCATCACTGTGCCCAATGACTACCGGACAATCCAGGAGGCGGTTTATAATGCCAAAGAAGGCGATATAATTATAGTTGATCCCGGAACTTATTTCGGTGGATATCAGGGCACCGCACTTGTGGTGGACTTGCCTGTTACTATCACATCGAGAAGTCCCGATGACCCCAATAGCGTCGCGGCAACGATTATTAGTGGGTACAACAACACGGGTCTTGGTACCTGGAGCATCGGGGGTGTCAGATTTACATCTAACACAGATTCCAGGACGGTCCTAAATGGCATTACAATACAGAACTGTGGTGGACATTTGACGAACGGTGCTGACGGTGACAGGAATGCAGGTTTTCCTGACGGTTTCGACGGTGCGTCCGGTGAAGGTGCTGCAATATACATCGAAAATGGGGCCAGCCCCATTATCAAAAACTGCATAATAAGAGACAGTTTATTAGAGGGGGGTAATGGTGGAGACGGTGAGAATGCATCTGCAAGCGGCGATTTTGCGGGCCATGCAGGCCGAGGCGGCTGGAGCGGCTGGGCTCACGGCAGCGGGATATACTGCGCCCCTGACAGCAGGCCTCAATTTATAAACTGCACAATCGAGAACAATGTGGCCCGCGGCGGCAACGGTGGTGACGGCGGTGATGCGGCACAGGGTCTCTCAGCTAACTACGGAGGAAGCTGGAGCGTGGAGCGGGCAACTCATTATGATTCCATTGGTTTTGGGATCGAGTATGTACCTGGTCCCCTGTGGGAATTCTGGGGGTGGGACTTGGCACCTGTCTACGCGCCTATTTATGATGTCAACCTGGTCTCCTACTTCGGTGACTATCGATGGTACTCCGGATATGGAGGAGGAGCATTTTGTGATATCGGAAGTAATGTTTCTTTTGTGAACTGTGAAATCAGAGGGAACCGTGCTGAGGGCGGGATGAGTGGAGTTGGCGGTGAACCATCAACTGAGCCTCTGGTTGCTTACGAGATTCCAAGTTTCGGAGCTGGTGTCTATTGTGCGGCTGATTCTGTGATAACTTTCACAGATTGCACATTTGAAGATAATATTGCTTGGGCGCTTACGGAGGGAATAACTGATCCTAATCATCGCCTTGACCCCTATAGCGGATATGGGGGTGGTGTATGTGCCGAGAGCAGCGCTTCGGTTGTATTTGTTAACTGTAACTTTGTTGACAATCAGGCGGATTCCGGTGGTGGGATATATACCGATGATACAGATGTGACAATCATCGACTGCAATCTTGCGTCCAATACAGCACTTCGTGGTGGTGGATTCGTAGGTGCTAATGGCTTAATCAATATAACAGGCACTGAGGTTACCAATAACAGGGCGATTTTCGACGTCAACGACCCCAATGAAGATGTTCTCTATGGCAGCGGTGCCGGCCTGTTTTGCTGGTTGGGAGGGATAAACATCCAGGATTGCAATATCAGCGGCAATATGGCCGATTTTTCCGGAGGCGGTGTGTATCTGCGCGACGTAAATACTGCCTCACTTATCAATAGTCTGGTTATAGACAATGGAGCTGGTAGAGATGGTGGAGGTGTCTCGGCCAACTGGTTTACTAATTCGGTTATCTCAAACTGCACATTTACCGGTAACGCCGCTACAGGTAACTTCGGAGAACCCAATAACACCGGCTTCGGCGGCGGTTTCTACTGCTCCTATGAGAGCAGATCTTTTATTACCGACAGCATCTTCTGGAACAATTTTGCCTTGGAAGGAAATGCAATTGCAGTAGGAACGGGTTTCGAGTTTGATAAAAGGCCCTCAGCACTTACCATTTCTTACAGTGACATCGGACGAGCTGCTGTTTGGGTTGACGATGGTAGTACACTCAACTGGGGCGATGGCAACATCGACGATGACCCACTGTTCACCACAGGACCGCTTGGTAGTTACTATCTCAGTCAGACCGGCGCCGGCCAGCCGCAGAACAGTCCCTGTGTTGATGCCGGCAGTGATTACGCAAGCTATGTTGGTATGGTGGGATACACAACACGTACCGATGAAAAGCCGGATACAGGCATGGTCGATATGGGCTATCATCATCCGAGGGCAGAACCCTGCATTTTGTGCGACCTTGTTTATGATGGCATTGTCAACTTCCGCGATTTTGCGATAGTTGCTGATAGGTGGCTTGAAGAGGATTGTTCACAGGTGAATGCCTGGTGCCAGGGCGCGGACCTTACATCAGATACATATGTTGATATGAGAGATGTAGCTTTCATGGCTGACTGCTGGCTTGTCGAAGATACCGGTGCTCCGGTTCCAGACCCAAGCAGGTGGGAAACGGAACCTTATTTCAGCTCAGGGACATCAATCAGTATGACTGCTGAGACCACCACGGATGCCTGGGGCTGGGATGTGGAATATTACTTCGAAAGCGTCAATGGCCATGACAGCGGCTGGCAGAAAAGCCCGACATATACAGACACAGGTCTTGCCGAAAGTGGCGAATACAGCTACAGGGTAAAGGCGCGGGATGGAGTAGGCAATGAAACAAACTGGTCGCGGACCGTCTATATCAGCGGAGAAGATAGAATGGCGCCGGCACCTGCTCCAACATGGCTTCTTGAACCTACTGCGATTTCGCAAACCTCAGTTATAATGGAAGCCACTACCGCCTTTGATGAAAGTGGAGTAGAGTATTATTTCGAGAACACATCCGGCAACGGACACGACAGCGGCTGGCAGGATGACCCGAATTATATAGACTCCGGCCTTGACCCCAACACAGAATACTCTTACAGGGTCAAAGCCAGGGACAAATCCCCCGCTCAGAACGAAACCGGTTGGTCAGAGATTATTTCTGTTATCACTACTCCGACTGGAGCTGTGGATTTTATAGCTCCTACGCCGAACCCGATGGAATGGGATTCGGTTGTGGACCCGAATGGCTTCGATGGGATGCCTCGAGAAGTTTATGGCGGCGGCGGAAGCTTTGATTATTGGGCTGAGATGAGAGCTATAGAAGCCACAGATGCGAGCGGCGTCGTGGAGTATATGTTCGAGTGCACGACCGAGCCTCGCTTCAGCAGCGGCTGGCTTACATTCCCTGCGGGGCAGGTCCCCACATATACCGTTTTGTTAGGAAGAAGCGGACAGGGGCACCGTTTCCGGGTCAAGGCACGCGATCAGTTTGGCAATGAGACCGCCTGGTCCACTGAAGAAAGGGCCGACCCACCATAAAAAACAAACGGTCCGCGCGCTGAGGAGCCTCTGGAGTTACTTGACATCTTCATTTGGTCTTTAAGGCCTGGTAGCCGTAGTGCGCGAACAGGTGGTCAAGTATCACCATTGCAGTGTAATTCTCGGCGACAGGCCAGATACGAGCTACTATAGTAGGATCGCGTCTTGTAATGGCCGCCAGCTCCTTGTTCTCCAGTGTATATTTGTCAATTGTCATCTGTGGTTTGTCGATTGTGGGTGTCGGCTTGACCGTAAGTCTGACTACGATTGGCTGGCCTGTAGAAAGGCCGCCTGTAATACCGCCGGCATTATTCGAGTCGAAAATAACTTTGCCGTCTTCAGCACGCATCTGGTCGTTATT
>CAYGBE010000198.1:0-26808 GCA_964348065.1 uncultured archaeon | reverse complement strand
AAGTACCGGTTTTATTAATAAAACTAATAATAGTGGATATGCTCATTATTACTTTAATCCCGGATGTTCACCGAAGAATGAGGTTGGTGATCAATTATGGAAGGTTGAGGTTGGTGATTTTTGTTATCAGACTAATAGCACTAACACATCTGGAATATTCTTGAATCTTTCTGTTATGGGTGACATAAATCTTACTTTCACTAAGCCCGATGGAACTTCAAACTATACACAAGAAGATGCAATTCTATTCCAGGGTATTACTTATGATGATTGTACTGATGCTTTAGTTCCAAGTGTAAGATTTTATGCGAATAATTCGACTGACAACGGTTTTGAATGTACTGATGTTTCAGTTTTAGGTGAAAACGTATTCGAATGTCAATGGCAAACAACTATAGATACACCAAGAGGTTGGTACAATACAACAATGGAAACAAATATGACATATCATTATGATAACTACAGCATAAACTCTGGCAATCCTGGTTTATTTTATTTAGATCCGGTTTATAAATTACAAAATGAAAGTGCCATTCCAACAACAGAAGGATGGGGACATAGAAATTGGAACTTTTCGATAAATGCATCTTCTGGAGATCCTGATAATGTTTACAATGTAACTTTCCATATTAAAAAAGGTTCACCTCCTGGAGACACGGCGTGTGATGATAATGTATGTATTAACCAAACTTACAAGGAATGCAGTTATCCTGATTGTGTAGGAAGAATAGTTTATTGGTATAGAAACTTCACTTACAATGATATGGGAACATGGTTCTACAAATTTAGATTACATACAGCAACAACTTCTGGTAATGATATTGTTATTATTGAAAAGGATGATGTAACTATAAATCGATCAGCCCCAGTAGATAATAGTATTGTTAATAGAAGTGCAAGTCAAAGTATATTACTTGTTGCATTTGTTAATGATACTGATGCGAATCATCCAGCTGGTAACTTATCTGATGGTTTCCCATCAGCTACAGTTAATTTCAATGTTACCAACAGTTCTGGAAATTATAAAAATTATGGTTCGAGTTCTACTAACGAAAGTGGACATGCAAATATTAGTTTTAATCCAGATTGTACTTATTGGAATGGGACACAAAATTGGACTGCTTTAACATCAAATGATCAGTATTATAAAAACTTCACCTCAGATATTCATAACATAACGATTTATGGAGATTTAGTACCACAAAATGTTTTAACTTATAATGAAAGTGGACATCAAGTAAATATTTTCTATCCTAATGAAATCGTAAATATTACAGGTCAGGTTTTAGATGATTGTAATGATCCTATTTCAAACGAGACTGGAATAAATGTTACTTTCAAAATTTACTTAAACTCTACTTATCCTCCAGAAGAAAATACCACTTGTGTTGATGTTAATTATACTGCTAATGGTACTTACTATTGTTTATGGAATACTAGTTCTTTTGAGAATGGAAGTTATCAAGTAAGGATGAATGCAAGTGAAGTAAATTTCCATAATAATGGTACTCATTTGGAGTACGGAGCTTTTGGTATAAACCAACCACCCAATACTCCACCAATATTATCAGCTGGTAATGTAACACCTAATACTGGTCCTTGGGGATATAACTTCAATTTTTCAGTTAATGTTACAGATGCAGACATTGATCCAAATGTTACTGTTAGATTTTATGTTTCTCCTGATGGAAATGAGCCATGGACATTAGCTGGAAGTCAGATATGTGAAAGTAATTGTACACAAGGTAATACTCTAACAATGTATTTCAATAAAAGTGATTATAGTTGTCAAGATATTGGAACAAGATATTATAAGTTTAATGCTACAGATGGATCTGGTGAAGCAAATGCAGATTCTGAAGATCATGGTCCATTTGATTTTAATTTAACAAAAGATTATGTTCAATTCATCAATCCAGTTGGAAACGGTGGAACTGTTAATAGGAGCAGTAATCAAAATATAACTTTTGCCATACAAATTAACGACACTACTAAAAATGTTTTAGTAGAAACAAACGTAACAAAGGGAAGGTTTTGGATAACATATGATGCAGTTAATTATAATGAAGGAAGTGATAATAGAACTAGTAATACAAGTAGTTATATAAATTATACTTTTGATCCAAATTGTACATACAATGTTGGAACACAATATTGGAAAGCAGGAATAACGAATGATGAATGTTATGTTGACACTAACAGTAGTCCTTATTCATTAACAGTATTAGGAGATTTAATAAACTTGGTAGTTTTGCCAGACAAAGCAAACATTACTGATCCAAATAATGTCACAATATTAGGAAATGTTACAAGTGAGTGTCATGATGGTTTAATAAATGATGCAAGCGTTACTTTTACAGTTTCTCATAATGGATTTAATGATACTGCTTATCCAAATCCAGCTAACAACAATAATACATTCTATAATGCCACATGGAATGTTACAGGAAACCCAGAAGGAAACTATTCAGTGATAATGAATTCTTCAAGAGTAAATTATAATTCCAACATAACAACAAAAGATCAATCTTTCCATCATCAAAAAGCTCCACAAATACCTGACTCATCGGTGTATGCAACTCCTTCTAGTGCACCTTGGGACACAACTTTCTATTTGTATTATAATATCACAGATGATGATGACAATTCAACTGTTTATTTATGGAGAAGATGTACTGGAGGTAATAGCACACCTAATGGTTGTCATTCGGGTTCAACATTTTCTTTAGTGCAAAAAAATTATTGTGACGATTGTATAGATCAACAAAACTATTTTACAATAACTACAGATGCAGTAAGTAATATAGGGAATTATGAATGGTTTGTTAATGCTTCTGATAAATACGGTGGAACTAACAATACAACAATTAAATATTATAATGTAACTAAAAAATCGGTTTACTTTATCCTTGAACAAGGAAACGAAAGTAATGTTAGTAGATTGGGTTCAAACACAACAACTTTAGGAGTAACAATATATAATGGATTTACTGATACACCACTAAATGGAAGAATGGTTTATTTCTATGTTACAATTGATGGTAATACTTTTACTAACTATGATGATACAGGTGAGATGTCTGACACCAGTGGTACACCTAATCCTCCAGGTATAGCTAGACATAATTTCAATCCTAATTGTACTTTTAATGCTAGTAAACAAAACTGGTATACAGAATTTTTAGGTGAACCTGGTTACTTTGCAAACAGTTCTATAAATTTCACTGTAAACATTAACTCAACTTTATATAACAATGTAACAATTCCTAATGGTGAAGTTTTCTCATTAACCGATAATGTTACTATTAAAGGAAATGTAGAAGATGAGTGTGAGTATATTGCTGATGCAGAAACATTAACATTTAGAATTCATGATGATGAACAATCTTGCACACCAGTTATTAATGAGGGAAATGGAACATATAATTGTACATTTAATGTAACTTTACTTGGTCTAGGTATTGGATCTAAAAATATAACAATGAATTCAAGTAAAGCTTATTACTACAATGGTACCTATCTCAAAGAAAATGCATTTCAGGTAAGACAGGATACAACACTTTCAGATGAATCAATAAGTCCTGCCACAGAAGGATGGGGTTACAATTATACAGTAACTGTTAAAGTACAAGATCCCGATAGCGTAGACATAATTAACATAAGCTTATGGAAGAGTATTGAAGGCGGCGAATGGCAATATATAACTTCTCAAAATTGTACACAAGGAGAATGTGTGTCTACAACTCAGAAAAATTTCTATACAGATTTTACTTGTAATGATTATTCTGGTGATACTGATCATAATATTACTCTTAAGTTTAATACAACAGATAGGTATGGTTTAACGACTCAAGGTGATAACTTTTCTGTTGTTTTACAACAGAATAATGTTAGTTTTACAATTAACCAAGGAAATGGTGATGAAATTAACAGAGAATCTGGATCCATAGAATTTATAGTAACTGTTTATGATGCAGACAGAACTGGTGCTCCACCAATAAATGCAACAATAGAAGGTCAACCTATAAATGGTAGTTTCTATTTTGATACGAATGGAACAGAAATTTTTGATGAGGGCCATCCGACTAATATAACAGATGATAGTGGTCAAATGAATTATACTTTTGATCCAAATTGTACATATAGACCAGGAAATAATTTCTGGTATGCTGAAATAAAAGATAGCATTTGTTATGTGAATACGGAAATGGGGCACTCAGATCAATCTTATTTATTAAAAGGACAACTTTATGTAGGTCTTTATGAACCATCAGAAAATTCAGAATTCAATGTTTCTAATCTTATAAACTTTAGTTGGAACGTTTCTTCGGATTGTTATGGGCAAGCAGATAAAGACAATGGAAATATTACTGGGTTAAGTAGTACAACAACTCTTGATTTAAATAACTTTGGTAATACTTCTAATTGTACTGATATTAATGATCCATCATCTGATGGTAACTATAATTGTACATGGGATTCTAGTAATCAAGCAGAAGGTAATTGGTCTGTGAATATAACAGCTAATTCAACTATTTATTATCTGAATACTACGAAATATTATGATTGGTTTTATCTTAATAACTTAGAGCCCAATGCAACAAATACAACTGTTGATCCAACAAGTGGTGGATGGGGAACAACTTATACCTATAATGTTTCAGTAATAGATCCTGAAAGTGAATTAGTAACATGCCAACTTTATGTAAAAACTAGTGGTGGTTGGTCATACAAAGATTCTAATACAATCACGGCTCCAGATAATTGTTCAGTTGTTGTGAATGATTATAGTTGTAGTGATCAAAATAGTGCACAATTCTATTTCATAGTAAATGATAGTTACAACACAATCAACACTTCAGAAACTATAGGTATATCTGATGGTCCCACAATAGATAAAAACAATGTTAGTTTCATCCTTGTAGTTGGTAATGATTCTTATGTTAACAGATCAAATAGTGTTGTTGGTAATGTAACAGCATTTATTTTAAATGTTACTGATACAACAAGAAACACTATTGTTTTAACCAATACTAATGGAACTGTTTGGATAACTAATGATAGTTCTATATATCATAACTATTCTGTTCAAACAAATTCCTCTGGTTACTTTAATTTTGATTTTAATCCGAATTGTTCTGGACCACATTATAATGCTGGTTTACAATATTGGCAAATTGGAGTTACTAATGATTATTGTTATAATTCAAAAAATGCAACCAATGAAAATTATACTGTAAATGTGGTTGGAGAACTATGGCCTTTAATCATAAATACGAGCGGAGAAAAGTATCTTAGAAATGAGAGTGATATCCTATTCAGAGGTAATATCACTGACGAGTGTGGTGATACTATTTCTAATGCAATAGTTAACTTCACTGCTATACAATCTGGTGAAGAACATGAATGTTCTCCAAATAATAATGAAGGCAGTGGATTCTACAATTGTACTTTTTCAGGAACAGATACTGAAAGTTGGACAGCGTCCAACGCAGGAACTTCTACAGGTTATAGTGTTAAATTCAATGTATCTGGTGATGTTTATAATTATAATACAACAACAGAAAATTATATTGCTGATGTTTCTGGTTTCTTCTTAGAAACTAGACCATTTTTAACTGGAGCTAATGTTACATCTTCAGGAGATGGTGGTTGGGGAGAAACATGGACATTTAGTGTTAATGCAACTGATTTTGATAATGATAGAATGAGAGTTGTTCTCTACTTAAGAGAATGTACTGACCCTGCATCACCAAACCCAAGTTTTAATCCTTGTAATTCGTTTGGTCCTTGGACCTACGAAAATGCTAATAGTTCAACTAATCTAAGAGGAACTAACGTAACTGTAACATTCAGTAAAAATGAATTTCCAAATAATGGTGATGATGTTAACATATGGCAGTTTAAATTCAATGTAACTGATTGGCCTAATATTGATTCTTGGGATGCTAATGAAACTAATGCAACTAACTTTACCGTTGACAAAGATGATATTAATATCACATATATTTTTGGGAACAACTCTATCGTGAACAGAAGTGAAGCACCTAATCCAAGCAATACTACATTGTCTGTTAGAGTATATGATACTGATAGAAACATGCCTGTAACAGTGGCAGTATCTGGCACAGGCAGAATATATGTAACTACAGATCCTAATGATAATACTAGTTTTATTGAAGATTTTTCAACAACTAACCTACAGTCTGGTGGATATATTAATGATACATTCCCGAATGTTTTACCCTGTAATTATTCTATTGGGCCGTTGAAGTGGAAGGCTGAATTTGGTTCTACAAGTAATGCGTATAAAGCTGTTAACTCATCAGATTTCTATGATGATTTTAATGTTAATATAACAACTTATCCATTACAATTAAACATAATAGGTCCTGATAATCAGAGTAGAAGAGCTGGTATCGATCCCATAAATTATATTGGAAATATTTCTGATGATTGTTCTGTCACTTTAGGAAGTGGTGTTGATAATATGAGCATATCATTTAGAGGCGATCCTTATTATGCATGGACATTATGTGAAGATGGATCTGTATATGATTGGGGAAATGGAACATATAATTGTACTGTAACATCGCCTGGACCTGCCACTGTTGATATTCGTAATTATACTCTTAATATGACTGCTACAGACCCTAATGGATATTATCCTGATTCAGACATTGAATTAAAATTGGATTCGTTCTGGATAGTTACTAATCCTGAAATTGAAAACCCAAGTGCAACTTCATCAGGAAATGATGGTTGGGGAGAAACATGGACATTTAGTGTTTGGGTAAAAGATTTTGATAGATCTTCATATCAATTTGAATTTATGAATGTTTCTCTATGGATTAACTTAACTGGTGAGTGGGAACTAGCCAATTCTACATTATGTAATACTGGTGATTGTGGTAATGGAAAAACAATAGAATTCAAACAAAATGACTTTGAGTGTGGTGATCGAGGTACAAGATATTATAAATTTAATGTAAGTGATTATTGGAATCATACTAATGAAACAAGTAGTGATGTTTTCACCTTAGATAGGGATGATGTAAGTGTTCCAGAAATGAATCTCATTTATCCTTCCAACATTGATAGGGAAGGTGGAAATGGATTATTCATATTTAGAATAAGTGACACTGATAAAAATGAATATGTAACTAATACTAGCACAGAAGCCGTTATCTATTTTGCTTATGAAGAAAATATTAACGAATACAATATCAGTTATAATGTTAGTCCTAATTCAACTGGATATTTGAACTATACTTTGTATCCTGATTGTAATTATTCAACTGGTATTCATAAATGGAGGGGTGGAACATTAGATATTGACAGCTGTTATAAACCTGCTAATTCTACTAGCCAGGACTTTAATATTACTGGTCAATTGAAAAATAATCTAACTATTCCAACAGAAGGTACTGATTATAATGTTACTGACATTATTCCTATTAACTTTACTAGCTTGTCAGATTGTTCTGCCTTTAGAACGGATGAGGATCCTGTTATTAATGCTACTCCATTTAGTATTGAAGTTAGTCTGAATGAATCAGTATGGGATAGTTGTTCTGCTGATAATAGTTATGAGGGATGGTATAATTGTACATTTGATTCAACTGGATTCCAGGAAGGTAATTATTCAATTAGAGTTAATTCATCTAAAGTTAATTACTTCTATCAGAATTCTTCTGTGTATACTGATTGGTTTGATCTATTGAACTGGAATGTTAGTAATACATCTGTTCCTGGTGTTAGTCCTACTGAAGGTGGGTGGAGTAGATTGTATAATTATACTATGAATGTATCTGATCAGGAAGGAGATGATGTTAATTGTTCATTATTTATATCTAGAGACGATCAATCTACTTGGGAATACAAAGGATCTTATATTGTTTCTGGAACACCTGGAACAGAAACTAATGGAACATGTTATATAGAAATTACTGATTTTACTTGTAGTGATATTGATTCTGGATCAAATGATAAATGGTTTAAGTGGCAAATAGAAAATGGTAATCCTGAGAATGCTTATAATACAACATCTTATCAAGGACCTAATCTAAGTGCTTCAAATGTTTCTGTTAGTTTGATAGAAGGTAATGGATATGTATTTAACAGAACATCAGGCGGTAATCAAATTAGAAGATTAGCTGTAAATGTATATGATGATGAGAACAATTCTTATGCTCCAAATGCTAATGCTAGTTTTTGGATAACTAACGATACCTCTACTTATAGAATAGAATATATGAATGCTACTGACAGTCTTGGTAATTCTAGTTTCTGGTTTGATCCTAATTGTACACATTCAACTGGACAGCAATATTGGATAGCTGGAACAACTGGTAGTTGTTATGAGAATGAAAATACAACAACCAATTTCACATTAAATGTCACTGGAGACTTGCAATTATTAATAACTTTGCCAAACGGTGGGAAATATCTAAGAGGAGATTATTTTGATGGACAAAATGTTTCAATAGAAGGTAATGTTACTGATGAATGTGGTGGGTTTGTAACTGATGCTATAATTAATTTCTCTGCTATTAAAGATGCTACAACAAATTATTGTAATCCTCTAGTTAACAACGGAGATGGAAGTTATAATTGTAGCTTGAATACAAGTAGTTATGCAGCAATGGGTTGGGATGTTAAAATGAATGCTTCCAGAAAAAATTACAATTACAATGAAACTAATGAAACTTATCAGCAAGGTGTTTCTGGTTTCTGGGTTGAAACAAAACCAATATTAACAAGTAATTTCTCGGTTCTATCTTTCAATTCTACTAATCATGAAGATGATGGGGGATGGGGAGAAAAATGGATATTTACTGTTAATGCTACTGACGAAGACAATGATACTATGGTTGTTAAACTTTGGGTGAATTTATCTGCTGCAGCAGGAGGTGGTTGGTCACAACCAAATGCAAGTGCTATGACTAAAAATAATATACAAGGAATTAATCAAACTTTAACATTTACTGTTCGTTGGCCTAGTTATTCATCCCCAGGAATAGAACCTCATGCGTTTAAATTTAATGTAACTGATCAGCCTGAAAATGAAAGTTGGGATGTTAATGAAACAACAAACGGAACATTTACCATTTACAAGGATGATGTATCATTTACTCTTAAAGAAGGCGATAATGAAAGTGTCAACAGAAGTTCTGGAACTCAATTGCTAAGCTTAAGTGTTTATGATACTGATAGGGGAGCAAACCCATCGTACTCATTTAATCGTGAACTTTGGATTACTAATGACACACTTAATAATTTTGTTCCAATGAACCCGGTAGACAGTGGAATATGGATAAATCATAGTTTTGATCCTGGTTGTGGTCCACCAGGCGATGGATCTTATCATTTTGGTGTAGGTCCTCAAAAATGGAAAGGTGGTATAATAAGTTCTAATGCTTACAAAAATGTAAACAGTACTAATTATACAATAAATATAACTACAATAGACCTGCAAATTGATTTCTTAGAACCAATTAGTGCAGAGTTATTCTTAAAAGGATTACAAAATGTTACTGTAAGAGCTAATGTTTCTGATGATTGCGGTTATGTAGAAGCTGCTAATCTAACATTCACATCACAACAAATAGGAACAACTCCTGCAGAAAAAAATTGTAGTGATCCTGCAGGAAACAATGAACCTGTTACAGATGAAGGTGGCGGTAACTATAGTTGTATATTTAAAAACGATACTCATTCAAGTGATGAGTGGAGATATGGATATGTTAATGTAACTGTTTTTGCTGAAAAACAATATTATAATTCTTCTCAAACCAATTTAAGCATCAACTCTTATTACTTATCATCTGAACCTGTAATTAACAGTTTGGGAACACCACGGGGTGCACAATTAACTACATCGTGGGGAGATGATTGGTACTTCTCTGATTTTACAGATCCTATTGTTATTTCAGATGCAGACATGAGTGGAGAATTGGGGAGTTTATTAAATGTTTCTCTATGGATTAACTTAACTGGTGATTGGGAATTATATGGTCCTCAAATATGTGAACCTATTAATGGATCTTCTACAGGAGGTTGTTCAGGAGGAGCACTATACTTCTATCCAATTAGTTTCATGTGCAATAGAACGTATAATGATGTGGGTTCTCATACATTCAAAATAAATGTCAGTGATAATTTCAATTATACAGACGAGGGAAATGATAGTTTTTCAATAACAACTGATGCCGTGTCAGTTGATGATACAATTGGTGATGGAAATCCAGTAGACAGAGAAGGCAGTGATAACACATATCTAGCAGCTAGATTTTCTGATGATTTAAAGGGAACTATAAACTTTGCAGATGTAAACGGTACCATGTGGATCACAACTAATGGAACACACTTTAATAATTACAGTTATATTAAAACACAAAGTAATGGTTACTTTAATTATAGTTTTGATCCAGATTGTAATTTCTCTGCAGAAATGCAATGGTGGAAAATTGCTATAAATGACAGTTGTTACGTTGTTAGTTCTACAAACAATCAAACTGTTTATGTTGCTGGACAATTAAAGAACTTCATTATAGAACCTAGCGAAGGTTCTCAATTCCCATCTGGAAGCCAAGTAGTAATAAAATCTAATATTTCTGATGATTGCTCAGCAAATATAAGCAATGCTACAGTAACACATGAAGCACAATTATATGGTTCAGGAAGTTGGGAATGGGCTAATGTGTCAGAAATAATAAATGAAGAATTTGGAATATACAATAGCACCTGGAATACTACTTTACATCAAGGTGGTAACTGGAGTTTCAGAATAAATGCAAGCAAATCAAACTATTACTCTAACTCAACAGTATTTACTAATTGGACTTATTTAAATAATACACCATCAACAGCAGAAAATGCTTCTGTATCTCCTAATACAGAGGGTTGGGGTTCTAACTTTAGTTTTACTATTGATATAAATGATACACAACTTGATAATGTCACATGTAAATTATTTACTTATACTGCAGGTTCTTGGACCTATAGAGGAAGTGATATGGTTTATTGGGGTGAAGGAACTTGTATGGTTAATGTTACAGACTTTACATGTAGTGATATTAACACAACAGAACCTAATTGGTTTAAATGGGAAATAGATGATACTACACCTGAAAACCTATTTAACACTTCAAATGTTTCAGCTCCAGGTATTACAGAAGATGATGTAACAATTTATTATGTCTTAGGAGACAATACAAGCGTAAATAGATCTGATGATGTTCCTGGTATTGGCGATACTGATTTGCTAATTCTTGGTGTGAATGATACTGATAAAGGTATGCCAGCTGATGGTGCAACAGTAACATTTTATGTAACAAAAGATGGTGACACGTTCTTAACACAAACAAATACAACTAATTCCTCTGGTCATGCTCATTATTACTTTGATCCAGACTGTAACTATGATCCAGGAATACAAAATTGGAAAGGTAATGTAACTGATAGCTGTTATGTTCCACAAGAAACAGCAAATTATACATTGAATATAACAGGTGACTTTGAATATTCTCCTCGTGGTTATTTACAGGGAGAAAGTACAGACATAACAATTCTACGCACAGAACAAAATATTACGCTTGATGCAGATCCTACTTATATAGTAGATGATTGTGGTGGTGAAATTAATGTAACTACCATAACTATGGAAGCAATAAATAACATAACTGGAACAGATTATAGTTGTACAGAAATTTATCAACCACCAACTACTACTGGTGTTTACAGATGCAATAGAAACACTTCAGATATGGAAGCAAGATGGTATGATGTTGTAGTTAATGTCAGCAAAGAATACTTCAACAACATGTCTAATAGAACAACGAGCTCTTTCTTCATAGAAACTAAACCAAATCTAACAAATACTTCTGTAGTTTCTACTCAAGGAGGCACTATAGGTGGTTGGGGAGAAAGATTCTATTTCAATGTAACAGTAACAGATGAAGATTACGATTTTGTTAATGTTACTTTGTATGTTAGAGAATATGGCACTCCAAGTTGGATAGAAGGAAATGACACGAATATAGATTCTCCTGTTATAAATGAAACAATAACTTTAAGTTGGTCAAGAGGAACTTGTGAAGCTAGTCAAAGTGATCCATATCCTCATGTATGGGAGTTCAAGTTTAATGCCACAGACGATCCAAATAATCCAGAAGCATTGGGAGATATGTATGAATCTACAATAGAAACAAAGAATTTCTCGTTGGATAAAGATAATGTAACATTACAAGTAATGGATGGTCATGATGGTGATTGGTTCTGGAGAAATGGAACAGATTATATCAACTTAAGTTTTAAGGTTTATGATACCGATATAGATGATTTTGTAGGAGCTGGAGTCAATGGTAGTTTTTGGGTTACAACTGATAATAATATTTTTGCTGGTCAAAAAATTGTAGAAACTGAAACAAATAGTAATTTGACTTATAGTTTTACACACTTACCAGGAGGTCAAAATAATTTACCACCAGGCCAAAGCGAGTGTGATTACCAAGTTGGTGAACAAAAATGGTTTGGCGGTGTTTATAATGATGCATGCTATGTAGATGTGAATAGTACGAATTATACAATAACTATAAGATCATTATTACTTCCAACAATAGAATATCCCAATGGCGAAGGATTTGAAAAAGGTGTTCTGGTTCCTATAAACGGAACAATATATGATGAGTGTTCTTATGTTGAAAATATGACAGTAGTATATACATTTATTCCTCCAACTGGCGGATCTTATACTTGTACTATTGTAGATAATAATGGATGGAGTGAGGGTGGGGGTTGGTATAATTGTACAAAAAGTACAGTTGGAAAACCAAAGGGAATGTACAATGTTAGTATGGATGTAAGTGACCCAGATAGTTATTATGCAAGTAATTCAACACTAAAAGTGGATGCATTTTTCCTTGGTGACAGACCAATTTTAACTAATCCAAGAGTTGTAGTACCCGATTCTTCACCAGAAACATCAAAGTATACTGGTGGTTGGGGAGAAGAATATGAATTTAAAGTAGATTTTACAGATGCTGACTTGAACCCGAACAATATTAGCCTTTGGAAGAGTTATGATAATTCTAGTTGGCAATTAGTTGAAATGAAAACTGATATTAGTGGAATGGGTCTTACTCTTTCATATAAACACAGATTTACATGTAATGATTATTCACAACAATCTCCTTACTTTTACTTCAAGTTCAACACAACTGACCCATATAACTTTACTGATGAAACAGTCGGACAAAATATGACTTTACAAAGAGACAATGTAAGTATTACAATCAGTCCAAATAGCAATTCAACTATTAGAAGAATTGGAAGTAATTCAGCATTCCTAGAAGTTATAATAAATGATACTGATAATCAAAGCTACCCAATAACTGGAGCCAATATGACAATTTATACAACACAAGATGGTTCTACTTATACTGATTCACATAATTGCACTTCTTCCAATGGTCTTTGTAGTGCTTCACATAATCCAGCATGTAATACAACTGTTGGAACACAGTATTGGTTAGGTGGTACAGTAGAGAAAGGCGGATTTAGTTGTTATCATATATTAAACAGTTCTAATACTACTCTAACTGTTTATGGACAATTAAATGTTTCTGTTTTGAATCCAGCAAATGCAAGTACAATAAATCGTGGTACAAATGTTAGTTTGAACTCAAGTGTAAGTGATGAATGTGGAAATGATATTTCGGATGCAACAGTTAACTGGTATAATTCCAGTTTGTATTCATTGGGAAATGATTATAATGTAACTTGGTCTATTCCTATAAGTTATAAACTAGGAAGTGAAACTCTCATAACAAATGCAACAAGGACCTATTATGATTACAATAGTAACAATACTATAGTTTATATTTATGGTTGGGCTGATGTTAGTTACATATCCCCCCCAAATGAAACATCTTATGATTCGGGAGAAATCATAGATATAACATGCCGTGTTACAGATAGTAATAACACACAGCCTATAGAAAATTATACAGTACGTTTTTATAATAATGGTACATCTTTGGCCAATAAAAGTACAAATTCAAATGGTTATGCTACTGAATCTTGGGACTCAGCTGGTGAACCAGCAGGATGGTATAATTTAACTTGTTCAATAGAAGATAATTCAACTTTATATTATAATGTTTCTGTTTCACAGAATGAAACATGGGTAGAGTTAGAAAGACCTCTTATAATAGATCAAATATGGATGAATACTACAACAAGTAGTGTTCTTTGTCAACAGGGATTTGTATGTAATTGGATATATAGAAATAACACATTTTCGCCTTATGAAGTAAACATAAGTGTTCATGTTAAAGACGCTGGTATGGGAAGCGCAGAAGATGCAAATGTAAGTTTCTATAATTCTACAGACTTTTTGGGAAATTGCACAACAAATAGTTCAGGATGGTGTTCTTTTACAAATTATAATCCTAAGGATTCAGTTAGTCCAGAAATAACAACATTTTATATAAATGCTACAAAAACTGGTGTTAATGCACCTTCTGACACTAATACTAGCTTGTTAAGAGTAAAAGGAATATTAAATATTACTATTATCTCGCCTCCTGATCCTGATGTTACTCATTGTGGTGCGAGTGGTTATGATTGTAAAAAATCTGAACCAATTAACCTTACTGTTGATATTTTCAGTGAAAATGGAGAAAATGCAACAACGATTAATGCAATAGTTACATGGTATAATGAAACTTCACAAGTAATTGCAGGTGGTCCAGGTGAAACAGAAATAATTTTGCCTGCATTAAGAGTTGCAGAACAGGACACTGGAAACCATAATTTTATGGCTAAAGCTACTAAAAGCAATTATGATGATGGAACAGCTAATGTTACATTCAATATATCTGGTATAGTTAATGTTTTTTGGACTTCTCCAATAGGAGAAACACCATATCCAGATGACTTTTATCCAACTTGTGAAGTAGAAGATGATGATTCAAAATTACCTGTAGAGAATTATTCAGTTAACTTTTCTTATAAATGGGAACCATCTCCAACTTTCATATATAATGGGACTCAAAAAACAAATTCATCAGGTTATGCAAGTTATAATTTCACTCCAACACAAAAAGGAAACATAACTTTCAATTGTACAATAGGTGATAACGCAACCAGATTTTATTCAGCTTCTGCAACATATGATGTAGCCGTAGAAACATTTTGGGTAAAGGATACACGACCTCCGAAATTCTATAATGTTTCATTAATACCTAACGAAAGCATAGAAGCAAATCTTAATTATACTAACATAACTGTTGATATTTCTGATAATTATGAAATCAATTATGTGTGGGCTTATATAGAATATCCAAACACAACAACTGAAAATAGAACAATGACAAATCTTACTGAACCTCAAACAGGTTTTGGTTATTATAATGCAACTTATAATCTTACATTTTATCCTCCAATAGGAGGTATTTTTAACATAACTATTTATGCCAGAGATGCAAGCCCAGAATATAATGTTAATAATACAGCAGTCTACAACATCACTGTTTGGGGTGGAATAAATGGCTCTGTTAGTCAGTGTGTTAATAATACTAATGACGGTAATTTAACAGATTGTGATTCAGAAATAACTGCACCATTTGTTAATCAAACTGATGGTTTTACTTTCTTATTAAGATCAAACTTTACAAACTTAGGCCCTGCTGGTGCATATGAAATTAACTTAACTCATGTAGAAGTGCCTGTTGGGTCTTTAACGTATGATGATCCTTATCATACTTGTGGTTTATTATACGCAAATGAAACTTGTTCATGGGACTTTAATGTTACTGTTCCAGCAGCAACACCTCCAGGATTATATTCAACCTCTGTAAATGCAACATGGAAAAATCCAGATAACACATACCAATCAGTAACTAATGTGACTTATATTAGTGTTGATTCTAATCCTGTAATAAACATAGTTGAAACTGAATTAATAAAAGATATACCACATAATCAAACAACATATATTGGGAATATAACAGTTGTTTCTGCTGGTAATGATGAAGTAAGAGATATTAATTTATCTTGGTATGGTATTAGTGGAATATTAGACTCTTATAACTTAGCACTTGATTGTCCGTTTTGTTCAATTGATATGAAACCAAACCATTCTGATATTCAATTTGCAGGAGAAAACTTCACCTCAGATATAAACATAAGCGTACCACCAGGACAAAGTCCTGGAAATTATCTTGCAAATATAATTGCAATGACAGAAAATGCAGGAAACGATACTGCATTATTAAATCTAACTGTACCTTTGAATGATTCATGGATTAGAACACCGAGTTCAGGAACATTTGGTAATATTTTAGCTCCTCTAAACACAAATGGTTTAATAGGACAGATAAATGTAACAAATATTGGAAATATCAAAATTGCTTTAGAAGTAATTAAAGCTGGTGATACGTACAGCTACACAAAAATAGATAATCAAAACTGGTTTAGTTTTGATCTAGAAAAAATAGTAACACGATCATTAAACTTAACATATAATGTACCAGGCACTGCTACTACTGGTGTTTATAATATCACAATTTATATTAGAAACTTTTCGTTGACTACACCACAACAAACTGTCAATTTTACTTTAAATGTTACTGATATACCACCAAATATAACAGACGTTCAAATCAACCCAACATTGTTTGAACAAGGCTTTGAAAATGTAAGTATTCAAGCTAATGTAACTGACAACTTTGAAGTTGATTATGTTTGGGCTAATATAACGCCACCAAATGGAAGTAGTTTTGCACTAGAGATGCAAAATTATACTATTGATATATACAATGTTTCATATGTTTATCCTGATGCAGGAACACATGAAATTAAGATATGTGCAAACGATACTTCATCTCTAAAAGCATGCACTTCTCCAGTAAATGTTACAAGTTCTGATACAACTCAATTAACAATAACACCTAATGCCACTTTGTTAAACGCCACACAAATAACAATGTACAGTGGTCAAGACTTTGCAATTAACTTTTCTGTTAACAACATTGGAGGCTCAAGAGCAAATAATACAAACGTGTCTATTTCATATCCAACTAATATAACAGCATCGCCCAACTACTTTGAATTCGGAGAAATTTTGAAAAATATCTCAGAATATAATCTAACAACTATAACAGTAATGAACTCGACAATTCCTGGAATTTATGTGGTTAACCTTACTGTTAATTGGACTAACCTTAATAATACATTCAACACAAGCACATTTAACATAACTATAAATGTTACAGCTAATGCTGAAGTTGATATTGTAGAAAACAGTATAAACAAAATAATTTATGGGTCAACTTCAGATAATGCCACGATTACATTAAGATCTATTGGTAATGATAATGCTACAAACGTTAGTTTAAGCTGTTCTTCTGGTGAGGTTTGTGTTAACCTTACAGTGCCTCCAAATGTTTTCGATCCTCAAAACATGTCTTTAATGCCAATAGGCAATATAACTTATGTTAATATAACATTCACAGTGCCTACAAAGTATCCAACTGGAAATCATAGTGGATATATAAGGGTTGATTGGTATGATAGCAACTTTACACAAAACTTTTCAACAGAAATTCCTGTTTTCATATTAGTACCAGCAAATGTTTCATGGATACACAGCCCAACAGGAATTTATGAAAGGGTTTATGACAATGAAACAGGAACTTATGGACAAATAAACTTAACAAATACTGGAAATGCTAACATTACACTGAATATAACTGTTAATGAAACGATAGTTCCCTATCTAACATTAAGTGAATATAACATAACATTGCTCTATGATGAGACACAAATAATTTATGTTAATTATTCTTCTCCAAGTATAATTTATGATACAAACTATACGGGATACATAACTAGTAACATTACTGGAGAATTTAGAGAAGATGCGCAAATAAAAGAAGTGGCAACGTTTGTGAGCCTATTTGTGACTCCTTATAGTGTGAACATAACTTATCCAACAAAAACTAGTCCTATCTTGGGTGTTAGACCAAATGATACTATACAAGTAAAGGTTAATGTAACTGAAAATGGAACCACAGTAAGTTCTGGTGCAGGATTTGAAATTATATTATTTAATGAAACTATAACTAGTTCAACTAATATTACTAATAGTACATTTAGTAGTTTAGAAAATCTTTGGTTAGTTAATTTCACGGCTCCAACTATTAGTTTGGGGAGGATTTACAACTTAAATGTTACTGCAAATCATACTGGAGCATATTATTACGTAAGATCCGATATTGAATATGACTCTATAATTTATAATGATACTATAGCACCAATCATAGAGGTTACTCTTCCTGTAAGAACTCCAGCAAATCAAACTGTAAACATAAAAATAAATGTAACAGAAGCAGGTGGTTTAAATAATATAACTGCGAACATTACTCATCCTGATGGTTCAAATGAAAGTGTTAACTTAACTTACTTATCAAAAGATTTTGATGTTTATATTTATGAAAATAACTTCTCAAATACAACACAAATAGGAAACTATGTTTTAGATACAATAGCATGTGATTTATCAGGCAATTGTAATTCAGATTCTTCATCGTTTGAGATTTATCCAACTGTATGGTTTAGTGGATATGCAAGGGACGTAGAATCAGTAACTGAAGAACCTATTTACGTTAATTTCACATTTTATGATTACAACACAACCACTATAAGATTTAATTTTGGTACAAACTTGAGTAATAATGGATATTATAATGAGACGATAGACGTTAAGGCTTATGATTTACAGATAAAGAGTGAAAACAGTAGTTTTGTAAATACTATAATATTCAACAATATTAACTTTAGCACTAATCTGTACAACCCAATAACACTTGGTAATATTCCAAATGTCAGGACTACTTCAAGCGCATTGAAGGGAATTTATATTAGTACTAATTTGTCATCATCTCAGATGATAGTCTCAATGGACTTTTCAGAATGTTTGGGTCTTGGTTGTGGCGTTGCCATTTACGATCCCCAACATTTAGCAATATATAAATATAGTGATGTTTGGTCACCCAAAGTTACATCTTCACAAAACAGTTTATGGACAAGAATAACTAATACTGATGGTGATAATTCAGATAACTCTGTTAACTTAACTAGTTTATCTGTTAGTGCTACTTTTTCACCAATAAGTGGAGCATACATATTAGCAGAATTTATTTGTGGTGATGGTGAATGTCAAACCGGTTTTGGAGAAAGTACAAGCAATTGTCCTATAGATTGTCCTAGTTTACCACCAGCACCACCCGTAGAACCACAACCACCACAACCACCAGGAGGACCTGGTGGTGTTAGTGTGATCAGTGGAGTTGGTGGTGCAGCTGCTGCAGTAACAACTGTTACTCCAACAACACCAGTACCATTGGAAATTAAATCAACTCTATTAGAAACAACATTAGTTCCTGGTGAAGAAAAAATATTTTCAGTGGATGTAACAAACAATTTAGAAAGTGCTACAACAGCAACACTTTCTGTTGAAGGTCCTGTCTTTGCTTTGTTAACTGTTCAAAAACCAACAATGTCAATAAAAGGAAAATCAACAGAGGTCAATCAAATAAAAGCAGCGGCACCATTAAGCGCTGTACCTGGAATTTACACAGGTGATTTAGTTGTTAAAGCTGGTAATATTGTACATAGAATTCCTGTAACTATTACAGTAAAAACTGTTTTAGAACCATTGTTAGATGTACAAGTAAAAGCCTTAACTGCAGAACTTAATCCTGGTTTTAATCTTAGCTTTGAAGTGTCGTTAACCAACATGGGTGAAACAGCAGAAGTAGAAGACATAATTGTTACATACTCTGTCAAACCAGTAATGAATCAAACACATATAGTAACCACTAGTTCAGAGACTTTAGCAGTTATTGACAAAATGACTTACAGAAGATCAATTAAAATCCCACCAGATACTCCTGAAGAAAAATACATTATTGAAGCCAATGCAAGTTATTGGCAGGGCACAAAATTTGCAACATCTGCAGATAACTTTATTGTAACTACATTACCTTGGCCTTTGTTGTTATTAAAGGCAGCATTCATGAATTGGTTAACTTATGTTATCTTACTTGGAGGAATTCCTGCATTAATAATTGGTATAAGATGGTATTCTGCTTATAGAGCATCTAAAAAAGCAAAAGCAAGATATATAGCACCCCTTGACTTTAAGAGATTGCCACAACGTGGTCCAGACTCATTGTTAGTTGGTAAGATTGCTGAAACTGATGTAAAAGCTTATATGAGTATTCCTCAACTTTTGATGCACTCAATAGCTGCAGGCGGAACTGGATCTGGAAAGACAGTATCTGCTATGGTAGCCTCGGAGGAATTGTTAAAGAGAAAGGTTCCAATTATTGTTTTTGATCCAACAGCACAATGGACTGGCTTCATGAAACCTTGTAAATTAAAACCAATGCTTAAACTATATTCAAAATTCGGATTAAAACCAACTGATGCAACAAGATTTAAGGTAAGTATAATATTAGTTGAAAATGCGGATATGGAAATTAACATAAAAGAATACATGAAACCAGGAGAAATGACTGTTTTTGTAATGAACAGATTAAAAGGAGAAGATCTAGACAAGTTTGTTAGAAGAAGTATACAGGCAATATTTGACATGAGGCCTCCAGAATCTAAAGAAATAAAATTACTTGTAGTCTATGATGAGGTTCACAGATTGCTACCAAAGTATGGTGGAAAGAAAGGATATGTTGCAATAGAAAGAGCGTGCAGAGAGTTCAGAAAGTGGGGAATTGGATTGTTCTTAATATCTCAGGTCTTGTTAGATTTCAAAGGAGCAATAAGAGCTAACATAGCAAACGAAATACAATTAAGAACAAAGTATGAAGGAGACATAGGAAGAGTAAAATCAAAGTATGGTTCTGATTATGCATCAAAAGTAACAAGACTTACAATTGGTACAGGATTGTTCCAGAACCCAGAATATAACCATGGAAGACCTTGGTTCTTAAGCTTCAGACCATTGTTGCACTCACCATTTGCTTTGACTGACAAAGAAATTGACACTTACATAAAGTTAGACAAAAAAGTAAAAGAAATTGAAGACAAAATTGAAAAACTCAAGAGAAAGAAAGTTGACACTTACGACATAGAAGTTGAATTGAATATTGCTAAAGATAAAGTCAAAACCGCTGCTTTCAGAATGGCTCAAACTTATTTGGAATCAATTGAAAAAAGACTTGAAAAAATGGGAGTTAAATGAGAAGAAATAATAAGAAAAAGAAAGGCAGAAAGAAGAACAATAGAAAAAATAATAGAAGGAGATTTAGGAATAATAGAACTGAAAAAGAAGTAAAAGACATGTTGCTTCATTTGGAAGATGAATATAGAAAAGCAAACATTTCAGAAAAAGAATATAAGGAACTAAAAGAAAAATATTCAAAGGGACTTAACAGGATGAACAACATGGCTAAAAAAGACCCCAAAAAAGAAAAGAAGAGCGACAAATTAGAAGTTGGTGAAATAGAAGAAGTTACACCAGAAGTAATAGAAAAATTAGCAACACAATTGAGTGAGACCGCCGATACTGAAGCATCAGAAGAAGAGAAAAAAAAGAAGAAAAGTGGATTTTTCAGTAGAATATTTGGAAAAAAAGAAAAGCCTCAAGAAGTAGAGACTCAAACTCAAGAAAGTACAATAGTCCCGGCTTTTGAAGAACCTGAAGCTGAGCCACAAGCATTTGAAGCATCCCCAACAGAAAGTTATCCAACTCCTAAACCTTCAGCAAGATATTCTGTATTAAGTAAAAAAGTGACAACTATTGGAGTAGAAATTGAAAAATTGAAAACAATGTTAGAAACTGTAAGGGAAACTGGACATGTTACAGAAGAGACTATACAAACACTTTCTGAAACTATTGGAGAACTAAGATCTTTGATATTCCAAACAGATGCCAGTTTAAAAGAAACAATGATTAAAATGGAAAAAATAGAAGATGATATTGCTGAAGTTAGACCAAAAGAAATAGAAAAAAAATTTAGAGCTTATGATGCAGAAGATGAAAAAGAAGATCTAGAAATTGAAAAACTTCAAAAAAAATCAGAAAGGGCTGGTGAAAAAATAAATAAAATATATGAAATGCTTAAAAGCATAGATGGTATAGAAAACCTAGTTAATGTAAACAAAAAAATACAAGAAAAATTAAAAGATGTTGATGAAGCTGTAAAATATATAGGAAGAATAGGGGCTAAAACAGAAAAACAATTTATGGATTTAAGTAGAGGATTGGAAGATTTAATTTTGTTCAAAGCTAAACAAGAAGATCTTGATGAAAATCTAAAAGATATAATAAAAGCTATTGATAGCTTAAATGTTAAATTCGAAAGTTATGTTAATAAAAAAGATTTAGGTGTTTTTAGAGAAGATATATTCTTGATTAAAAAACAATTAGAAAATATAGACAAAGTGTTACCGTTAGTAGAAGTCAAAATACCTGAAAATATAATTGATCTAAGAAAAGAAAGAGAAGACATATTATTACTTCTTGATTCTCTTCAAGAACAATATAACAACAAAAAAATTACTAAAAATGAATATAAGAGTTTTAAAGAAGGCAATGAAAAGAGATTAGAGGAAATTGAAAAGGAACTTAAAAAAGAGTGGAAAAATGTTGAAAAAATGATAAGGAGTACTGAAAAGGAAAAACCGGAGGAACAACCAAAAATTAAAAGTAAAAAAACACAACCAACAGAAGAAATTAAAACCGAGGAACCACCAAAAGAAGAAGTTGCACCCGAGAGAGAAATTGAAGAAAAGGAAGCAGAAAAGGAAGTTAAAGAACCTGAAGAAAAAATTGAAGAAACTCCTAAAAAAGAAGAAAAAATTAAAAAATCGAAGAAAAAAGTTAGAAAGAAAACTAAAATTAAGAAAAAGAAGAAAGAAAAAGGAAAGATTAAAATTTTGAGTGAAATTAAAAAAATGTAGTGCAATATAGAAAATTTTTAATACCAGGTTAAGGAGAATTTTATTATGGCAAAAATAATTAATTTGGATGATGTACAAAAAAATACAGAGAAATTTTATGAAATTTGCTCTGATATAAGTGTTTTACAAAAAGAACTAGACCAAATGTTAGTCGCCATAGAAAAAAATTCAATAGATTTTGAGAGAGGGAAGATTTCAAAATCTTTATTTAAATACAATGATGACAGAATGAAAAGAGAGAGCGCAAAAATAATCAAAAAGGTTAATAAATTAGTTGATTCGGGAATTTATTTAGTTAATAAGGTTAATAAAGAGGTATCAAAACAGAAAACAGAAAAAAAAGAAAAAGTAGAAAGAAGAAAAATCAAAGAAATAAAAAGAAAATTAAAAGAAAAGAAGACTAAAAAGAAAGAAACAAAACCAGTTGACAAAAGCACCACTCCACCAACACCTACGCCAATACCAGCACCACCTCCTGCGCCCGCATAAAAATAAAACAAGGTAATTAAAATGGGAATAATAAACAACGTAAATTTAAATGAAATTGAAGATAGCTTAGAAGAGGTAGTTGGCCTAACTTTCCAAACAAAATTTTTCCAAGAACAATATGAAATTATAATGAATCAAATAAAAACCAATAAATCCAGTTTTTCTTCTGGAAAAATTTCCAGAGATATTTACAATAAAAATAAAATTATCTTAGAAAATGAAAAAAACAAATTAAATAAAAAAATAGATGTAACTACTGAAAAAATCCGGAAAATCAATGAAAAAATTCAGAAAAATATAGAAGGATATAGAATCTAGTGAGAATTTGAAAAAAATACTTTTAAGTATTATATTAGTAAACATCATGATTTTTTTTGCTTTAATCGCTATTCATGAGATTAGTCATGTTATTGTTGGTTATTGTTTAGGCTGTGAATACGAAAAAGCTGTTCTTTTTGATAGTAATTTTAATGGACCTCATACAGAACTTATCTGTAGTAATGGGATAAATGAATTTTTTGTTTATATTGGTGGTTTATTAGTTACATCTATTTTTAGTTTAAGTTTTCTGTTGCTAGATACTATTGAAAAGAATATGTCTTTCTTATCGTTGGGCATTTCAATAATTTTAAGTTCTTCAGATATTAGTCTCGTCTTAAGATCACAAACAACATTTTATCCTCTAGTAACATTTGGGTTTTTCTTTGTTATAGCAGGAGAGTATTTCTTATCTTCTTCTTATATTAAAGAGGGCTTTTCATTTGGATTTTTAAAGAATAAAATAGACGAAGAAATGTAGTCTGAATATTAAAATATGACCTTCTATAATTAAGTTTATGGAAAAAGTAGTATTTTTACTAGTAATAATTATCTCCGTCATACTAATTTTCAGTTTGTACTACTTGAATTTAACAAAAATTACTGGAATGTTTATTGGATTCGGCCAAGCACAAGACGCAGAATGGTGGAATGTTTCTTGGCACTATAGAATAAGACTCGAGATAAATTCAACGGGATATGATAGAAAGGATTGGCTTATAGAACGGCAAATAAACTTTACAGATTTGATGCCTTCTGGAACATTTGATATAAATTCTACGAGAGTTTTTGAATATTCACAAGCAGGTGCATTATTATATGAAGTTACAAGCCAGTTTGATGAAGATAATAATTATAATTCTTCTACTAACGCATTGGGAACATTGGTTTTTGTAATGAATGGTACAACATCTGCTAACACTAACAGAACTTTTTATGTTTATTATGATAGTATAGAAAATGGGGCTAAAGAAGCTCCAAGTTATTCTACTAATCTTGCTTATAATTGGGATGGTAAGGAGTTTAATGTTAATAATACTGTTCTAGCATTTTGGGCTGATACTTTAAGAGAGGAAAACACCTCTGGTTTGATAAGAGTAAGGGGATTAAGCTCTAGTAATGATATTTTTAGCTGGCCTCTTGGAAGTGATCAAAGAACGTATGAATACATACAATATTCAAATGGATCCCATAACTTCAGTTTTAATTTTAGCAATAATGCAAGTTTTAAACATACAGGACCTGTTAGAGTAGTAGTTGAACAAATGGGTGAAGAAGTTGTTTGGAATTCTTATAATTTAACAAATGAAGGCTTTATGACTAAAAGATATTATTTTTATGATGTTTTGCCTTGGATAAAGGTTGAAACTGATTTTACAAATAATGCTGGTAGTAGTATAACAAGAAATTCTACATTTGTAGGAGCTTTAACAATAGATGCTGAAAGGGCTTTTGGTTCAAATTGGCAATCTGGTTTTGGAAATACTACTCAACCTGGTTGGTGGTATGCTTCTGATCAATTCAGCAGTTTTCATTCTGGTATAATTCAATTTAATCAGAGTGGAACAACTAATTATTGGGTGCCAAACAGCAGTTCAAAAGATAAAATAGGTATAGAACTTAATTCGACTTCTATAGCAGCTGGAAACTCAATTATAGAAACTGCTGTAATTCATTTTAACGATACTTATGGTGTTTATACTCAAGTAAGAGACTTGAGAGACAGGTTTGAGAATCCTGTTGATATTGAACAATTTTTACCTGAAAGATGGTATGTTATAATTGTACCATCAACTAATGCATCAATCTATAATAGAAATGAAACAATTTTAATAACAGGTAATGCTTCACAAGATTCTTATAATCTTACAGAGTACATGAATGCAACTCTTGATATGGGCACTCCCTCTACTGGTGATGATCAAACAATAATTTTGTATGATGATGGAGCTCATGATGATGGAGCAGCCGATGATGATATTTTTGCCAACAGCTATCAAATACCTAATTATGGTGAAGTAGGCCTATGGACAATAAACTTTACCACATATTCAAACGACTCAGAGTTCTTGAATTCAACTACCTATACATTTAATGTAACTGATGTTTTAAATGTTACGGTAAATGTCACTAATCCTGTAGGTTTAGTAGACAGAATAGTTTTTGCAAATATCTATGTTAGAAATTATAGATATGATACATGGATTCCTGAAGCTACTTTAAATTGTTCTTTTGATTCTACTGAAGTCACCAATAAAACAGATTGGTTAAATGGAACTCATTCTGTCAACTTTACTGCTCCAAGTATAGAAGGGGATTATAACCTTACTTGTAATGCAACAAAGAATAATAACACTGGCAACGGTTATGATGGTTTTGTTACAGAATCTGATAAAGTTAATGTAAGTATAACTACCCAACCAACACAAATCACATTAAATAATGTTACATTATATGACAACGAAAGTTTTGAAGTAACTACCAACGCTACTAATTTGGGGGATGGTACTGCATATAATTCTAATATAAGTTTAGGTCTTTGGGCCGGTTGGAGCGCAAACGGTACAATAGGTGGAATAACAGAGTTGTGTGGAGATATAAACAAAAATAGTTTTTGTACAAGACCATTCAGTGTTACAGCTCCTAATGGAACTACTCCAGGAGATTATAATATAAATATTACTGTTAATTGGACCCATCCTGATGGATCATTCGGAACTAATAAAACGGTTTTAAATGTAACAGTTTCTTCAAATCCAAAAGTTAGCACAACCGAGGATATTTTAAATGGTGAAGCTGGAGACGGAGCAAACATATACATAGGTAATTTCACTGTTTTGTCTGTTGGTAATGATGCTATACAAAACATTACATTTGATTGTTACTTGGGAGATGTTTGTAATAATTTCACTGTTAATTTTACGCCTGAAAATATAACAAGTTTGAACATGGGCGAAAACGATTCTGTGGCTGTTAATGTGACTGTGCCTTTAGGATATGCTGTTGGAACTT
>CAYGBE010000197.1:0-3668 GCA_964348065.1 uncultured archaeon | reverse complement strand
CCAGCTAGCGACCCTATCTCGGCAGACGTGGAGAGCGCGGAGGTTTTTCTCCCCAGGCCTCCGGCCATAAATTGCCTCGAAGAGGCTGAGAGGCTTTTTGTTCGTCGGTATCTCTCGACAAACAAGAGAATCTTCTTTCTCCGCGTCCTCCGCTTACCGCGCCATAGCTTTAACGACGGGTGGCCATTCTGCGGTCAAAAATGGTAATTTAGCTTTCTGGAAGAACCCGTCTGAATGCCCACGCTTCAGGAGGGTAGTTTTTTGGGAAAAGGGGGACTCCTTAAATATTGGGTCCCCTTATCATACCGTCCTCGGAATTGAGTCCCTCTACGTCCTTTCATTTAAGCTACTAATGCAAGCGCATTAAGTCAGTTTCCATCCGTCGAAGGTGGACTTGGATCCTGATACTTGAGCGGCTTTTTTTCCATCTCTCACAGAGCACACTGAGATCACTGAGTTTTGATTCCCGCTGGGCGGGACTGAGAGACCGATTACAAGAATGTTCAATTCGTTCAAGTTGTTCGATTCGTTCAAGACGCAAATCCATTTCGAAACAACCCAACCACCCAAACACTAGATGAAGCTGCTCGAACAAGCGAAGCGATCGAACAATTCGAACAATTCGAACCTCACTGTGGCCTCGAGTGACCCTGAGCAGGGCCGAAGGGGAGCGGGCGAGAGAGGGATGGAGAACTGTCCTGAGGGGCCACAATGTAAAGACATTTAATGCGTCTGTATTAGATTCAAGCCTTTAACCTCCTTCCTGTGTTTCAGCCCTTCCTGACCTATAATTGCCCAAGCGAGGGGGAATCAGAAATGCCGACACGACAAGGACAGAAGAAGAACAAAGCAAAGGCCGAGCTTCTCGAGGAGGTCAATACCTCACGTCTGCGGTTATCCGAAATGGAACGATTGGAGAGAGAGCACTAGCGGGTCGAGCAGGAGCTTCGGGAAAGTGAGGATTCTCTACCTCTTCAGCCCACCAGTCGGAGAATGGATGTTCCCCTTTGCCCGTCTATCTTTCTCAGCTCGGGGAGGACTTCTCCCTCCAGCTGCCGAAGGCAGTCGTTCGCCTTGTCGAAGGGGGCCTTACGCCACCCAGCACGAGTGATCGTGGGCTACGATGGCCTCCCGTCAGAGACCCGAGAAATGCCCACCACCCCATCTATTGCTCTCCGCCCACGACCACGGTCCATTCCCGGATACGCCAACTCGTAACCAGCCCATTGGTCACGTAAGGATCTTTTCTCGCGAAGTCCTCCACGACCAACGAGTCTTCGGCTCGGAATACCAGTGCGGCGCCATCGACCGGGTTGGCAAACGCCCCGGCCATCACGAGATGGCCTCGATCGCGGGCTCGAGCCGCGTGCTCTAAGTGTGCTTCCCGAAAAGGGGTCCGACGATTGACGTAATCCTCAACGACCTCGTAGAAGAGTATGTAGTACACCTTGGTTACCTCACTTGCGGATTTGGCTGACACCACCTCGAGTCAATTGCCATGGCGTTCGCATATCTCACGACCCATTCGTCGGGACCGACGGGGTCCAGGGTGCTGCAGCTGGTAATTAGTATCATTTTTCCAATTGACTTTGTACGCGCTTTTACGAACACGGCCCTCCTGGAGGGAAAAACCCTTGAGCTCGGGGTTAGAGGGTCCTTCCGACGGATAAGAACCCGCTTTCTGACGTGACGAGTATAGGGGAGGGTGGGCCAGTGTGTCAAGGGGAAGGCGTCGGAAGGTAACGTCTGAGCTGGCCCTCCGGGTTTTCGGGTATCCTGGGGTCTACCCACCCCGATCCGCCCTTCATACGTGTCTGGCCACTCTTCATATTTTTTTGGCGACTGGCGTTTCTTGACCTGTGTCAAGGTGTTTCTATCCCAATTGGGGTATCCTTATAGTAATGAGCCCACACAATGCTTGTTAATCTTGACACAGGAGGTACATAATGAAACGGAACATCCTCAGAATCGATGAAGAAAAGTGCACAGGTTGCGCACTCTGCATTCCCAACTGCCCTGAAGGGGCCATCCAAATCATCGATGGTAAGGCCAGGTTGGTCAGTGATTTGTTGTGTGACGGCCTTGGAGCCTGTCTGGGCCACTGTCCAGAGGATGCCATATCGATTGAGGAGCGGGAAGCAGAAGAGTATGACGAACGTAAGGTAATGGAGAACATCGTAAAGCAAGGCGCAAACACCGTGAAGGCACATCTGACCCATTTAAAGGAGCACGGACAGGAGGAGTACCACAACCAAGCTGTGGAGTACCTCAAAGAGCAAGGCGTCCCCATCCCCGAAGCCGGACAGGCGGCCGTGCATGGGGCACCCTCTGGGGGTTGCCCTGGCTCACGAATCATGGCCTTTGCTAGGGAAGACCGGGCTGCCGAAACCTTGGTCGGAAAGCGCTCCTCGCAGCTGACCCACTGGCCGATTCAGATGCATCTTTTATCTCCGAATGCACCTCACTACCAGGGCGCTGATATGCTCTTGGCTGCTGACTGTGTTGCCTACTCACTCGGAGATTTTCATAAAGACTACCTCAAAGGCAAAGTCCTGGGTATTGCTTGTCCGAAGTTGGATGAAGGCCAGGAGATCTACCTTGAAAAACTGAAAGCCCTGATCGACGTTGCGAAGATAAACACGCTCACCGTCATGATCATGCAGGTTCCCTGTTGTCGAGGACTTCTCAATTTAGCGCTCCAGGCGGCCTCTCAGGCTGAAAGGAGAATCCCAGTCAAATCTGTCGTTGTGGGCATCCAAGGCGAAATTCTGAGTGAAGAGTGGACACAGATGACCCCTGACGGGGATCGAGTTTCAGTGGCTGGATAGAATTGTGAAAAGGAGAAAGGGATGGCCAAGGACGATTCAAGGACTGTGAGTGAAACGCTCGTTGCACGCCCATTTAGCTATGCGGAATTGGTGGACTATCAAGAAGGATCGATAGTAAGTCGGACCATCATCGACAAGCCAGCAGGAACAGTCACTCTATTTGCATTTGACAAAGGACAAAACCTCAGCGAACACACCGCTCCCTTTGATGCTCTTGTTGAGGTAACCGAGGGAACCGGGACGATCGCCATTGAGGGCATAGACCATCAGGTCAAAACGGGTCAGCAAATCATCATGCCAGCGGACAAACCCCATGCGGTGGAGGCACGGGAGAGGTTCAAAATGGTTCTGATCATGATTCGTGCAAACTGACCTGAGACTCTCAAGGTTAACGAGACGCCCTCGTCTAAGGATAATGATTTCCTAGCGGCCAAGGAGGAGACGAGGCTACTCAGACAGATTTGGGATGTCGGGGCACCTGAGGAGAGAGACAATAGCCACTCTGATCTTCAAGATGCTCAAATGAGTCCTTGAACTGGCCAACCATCAGCCTCCCAAAGGCAGGTCGTTTAGGCCTGCCTTTTTTGCGATGTGTCGGTTGATTTGAAGATGTATTCGTCCATTCTCAGGCCCAGTCCCGGCTGTGCAATATTTCAAATCGGAAATCGTCCATATCACGCAGGATTGCTTTCATCGGAGGCCCGGTCTGTTTATTTGCTTTTGAAATCTTGTATGAATTGGGAATCAATAAAACAGAAGATTTCAGTTAGAACTAAACGCCCGGGGTCACTGTAGGTAGCCTTTCTCCTCCAACCTTAACACCTCAATCCAGCACCTATG
>CAYGBE010000196.1:0-2863 GCA_964348065.1 uncultured archaeon | reverse complement strand
CTCGTTTTGAGGGTGAAAAAAGGGCTTAGAAGCTCAATTTTAACGGCGAAAATAATCCTCTAAGCCTCGAAAATGCTTATTTCTAGGATGATTATTAAGATATTTCAAGCTGTTGACTTGGTCCGACCACCGATTTACTTCCAATCCTTACAACCTTCAATGACCATCGTCAAGTTCACCCAGAAACAATGTCCCGTATCCCATAAAGCTGCCCCTCTGTCTTAAGCGTTTATATTGTCCAAGTAGGTGGATAGACTTGCCTTAAAATTGGAAAAAACGCCGGCCACGCTGACAACGCCTTCTGCCATTCGATCCCAATCTAGCTGGAATCCATAGCCATGGAAAACTATGTGTCTGAAGCGGCGATACGGCGCAAGCGCGGACGCTAAATCTTCATCGAACAATACGGGGAGATCCTGATGGGAAGGTGAACAGAAACGCTGAAACAGATCTACGTGCCAAGTTTCGCCGGCAGGCAAGGGAACATTATGGTATCGGCTGATACGCTTGAGGATGTTTTCAATTCCGTTGTAAAACTGTGCCAAAAAGGCGGCGGCAGCCGCTTTCTCACGGATCGTAGGCTGTCTGTCAGCGACATCCCTCTGCAATGCGAGCAATTCGTTTACCGTCGCCTCCAGTGCTTCAAGCTCGACAGTAATCTCTTCCCTAAGCTCAACGGGTTTCACAGCAGAACCTTACCTCGCCGCTCGATAAGGCGAGTAAAACGGGTGGGTGGTTTCAGCGGGATGAGATCAAGGGGTATCCGTAACTCCTCTTCAAGGCGCGCACCTAACTCATACAAATTCCACCCGTCCACGCCATCACAGGCCAGATCAAGATCTCCGGCTTGCTCTGGTGTACTAGCGGCGCTCCCAAAAAGGATGAGCCGGGTCGCTCCATAGGTTTTGGCTACCGCGACGGCCAGGTCGAGTTGTTCCTGTTTAATAGGCATTTCCCTTTCTCAGAACTCACTATCAAAAGTCAAGGCGTTATCGGACCTAAATCCTTAAAAAGGGGATTTAACCACTGGGTTAAATTGATGTTTAGCATTTATGGCCATGAAGTATACCACAGAAAACCACGGCATACAACTGTATATTATTTCGGCCCCGAGCTACGTCAAAAGTGTAACTAACGGAATGAATTTATGATTATTTTTTCAAGAAAGTCGATTGAAGCTGGTAAATATTCCCTTCACTCTCCTGCCAATGGCAAGAGGCCGCCGGAGAAAACAGAGAAAAAGATGGGACTAAACGTTTATAGGTATCCTGGTTGAGGATCTTTATTAACCTGCAAAGCCTCGACAGATAGGGAATCATAAATCTTAAATGAGGAGAGCTCTAAAAAAATGGGGCCTATCAAGGGGGGGAGGGAACAAAGATTTCCTTTTTTAAAATTCTTCTTTTTAACGATTTTTGTACAGGATTCTGTGGACCTTTTTTAGGGAAGTCTTATTGTAGGTTTGTTTTAGCAATCTTAGGTAGTTAGAGATGATCTGGGTCTTTTATTAGAAGATACTATGCAGGGTCGCTTGGGCGGTTTTTTGGTGATAAAGTAGTCTACCAAAAAACCTAAGGAGGTAAAAAATGAAAAAGACCCAAGAAACCCCACGGAAAGAGAATAGCATAAGATTGGCTGTGTTGTATATTGCTTTTGAGCTTGGCAGCAAGAGATGGAAGCTGGCGTTTAGTGATGGAAACAAGATGCGATATGTCACGATAAAGGCCAGGGATTTGATGTTTTTGAACGAAGAGATTCGAAATGCCAAGACTAAATTTGGGCTGGCTGCTGGTGTTCAAATTTTAAGCTGTTACGAAGCTGGTCGGGACGGTTTTTGGTTACAGCGGCATTTAGAGAGCCGAGGCATTGAGAATTTGGTTGTGGATTCTTCAAGCCTTGAAGTCAACCGTCGTAAGAGGCGAGCTAAGACGGATCGGATCGATGCTAGGAAGCTACTGAGCATGTTGATGAGGTATCATGGAGGGGAGAAGAAGCTGTGGAGTGTTGTTCGGGTGGCCACTGTGGAGGAAGAAGATGCAAGGCAACTGCACCGAGAATTGGGGTGTTTGAAGAAGGAGCGCACCATGCATCGCAATCGAATCAGATCCTTTTTAATTGGACAAGGCGTTGAGATCGGAAACCCGAGTGCCAAGAATTTTTTGAAGCAGTTGGAGTCGTTACGCAGGTGGGATGGTCAAGTTTTACCGGAGGATTTAAAGGCAAGAGTGGTGAGGGAATACGAGCGGTTGAGACTGGTGGAAGATCAGATTGATGCTTTGAAGAAAGAGCGAGAGCAACGGCTTAAGAGTGAGGATTCGATTAATATGCAACAGGTTGTTCGGTTGAGGGCTCTGCGTGGGATCGGGCCGGAGAGTTCATGGGCTTTTGTGATGGAGTTTTTTGGTTGGCGCAATTTTCAAAATCGTCGCGAGCTAGCCGGCCTAGCTGGTTTGACCCCTACCCCCTTTGGCAGTGGCGATAGTAACAGGGAGCAAGGCATTAGCAAGGCGGGCAATTGGCGCGTCCGGGCGCTGAGTGTGGAGATAGCCTGGGCGTGGTTGCGCTTTCAACCCCAAAGCAAGCTGAGTCGCTGGTATAATAAGCGTTTTGCCAATGGAGGCAGCCGGATGCGACGTATCGGTATTGTGGCCATGGCCAGAAGGCTCTTAATTGAGCTGTGGCGTTATCTGGACAAGGGGACCATCCCAGAGGGAGCTCGTTTTAAAAAAGATGCCATCATCACGATACAAGGTTAATAAGACGATGAGAAGATATTTGAGAGAATCCTCGATATTTGAGACGTGATGGTTGTAAAAGGCGCCCGTATTACTGCTAGGTGCTCTTAAAGACACCGTTTTGATAA
>CAYGBE010000195.1:0-4538 GCA_964348065.1 uncultured archaeon | reverse complement strand
TGTCTTACTTATACGCACCAACTCGCTCTCTGGTTGGGCAAATATAGGTAGATGCGGTCTTGTGTGTCAACTAAATAAACGGGGGCATGACAGATCCCAGTTACCCCGGTATCCATTTCCGGACCCCTGATCTATATCGCACGTAGTCCTCACCGAAGATGACTTCGAGTTGTTTCTCCTCGAATGAGGCCATCCTATCGTATACGATGAAACCCCCTATGAGCACACACAGGCAGATGATGGACAGCGTCGTCAGGAATCCCGCAACATAGATCAATAAACCCCCCAGATACATGGGATGGCGAACGTGGGCCATGATGCCGGAGCCTATCACTCTGTCGGGATGACCGTGACGCTCACCAAATAGTGCTTTGTGGGAAAGCTGGATCAATACAAGCGCGATGATGAACACAACGAGGAACAGCAGCAGCCTGATAGTCAAGGGAACAAGAGCAGAAAGGAAAGTCGAGAATCTGAGGACGAAAGAGTCCAGGGCCCAAATTGTCAAAAACACAACGGGCATAACACCCTGGATGAGATGGGAGTGCGGGAATTCTCTTTCTTTTTCAAGATCCCAGTTCAATCGTTACAGCCAGACTGAGAAGACTTCACTTCTCATCCTTTTTAACGAGAGCAAATCACTTTCTGCAGTGGAAGCTTAGTGGGATATAGGCGTGTGTGTCAAGGAAAAGGCCGTCACAGACAATGGGGTTTTTAGGTCATTCGGCTTCCGCGGGGCTTGTGATTAATGGCAGGACCAGGGGTGTGGGTGCCCCTCTGCATCTCTCCCTGAAAAAAGACTGAAGAAGGCCAGACCCCAATACGGCTTGCTCGTTCATTATTACCAGTCACGGGCGTAACCCCCGGCCGTCCAGCCACCGTCAACCACCAATGTGCTGCCCGTAATATAGCCTGCTTCCTCGGACGCCAGAAAGAGGGCGACATAGGCGATGTCCTCAGGCATAGCCGGCCGACCTAGGGGGATATGGGATAATAAGCTTCTTGCCCGTTCTTTTTGCTCCGGCTCATCTGAATAGAACAACGCCCTGGTGGCTTCGGTCACGGTAGAACCTGGGGCTATCGCATTGACGTTTATATTGTACGGAGCCAGCTCCAGGGCCATGGACCTGGTTAAATTCAGGACCCCGGCTTTAGCCGCTACGTACCCCGACTGGAGTCGCAAGGGCACCAGCCCAGCGGTGGAGCCTATGTTTATGATCTTTCCGCTCCTCGCCTCGACCATATGCCAACTCACGGCCCTGCTGCACAGAAACACCGCGTCCAGGTCTGTTGTCATCACCCGGTGCCAGTCCCAGTCCCTGTACTGGTGGATGGGGACCCGCCCTTCTTGCCCGACTATGATTCCCGCATTGTTCACTAGAATATCGATGCGCCCGAAGGTGTTGATTACCTGTTCGACCATTTTCTCTACTTCTGAAGCGTCTGCCACGTCGGCGGCAAACAGTGTGGACCTTCTGCCCATCGCCGCAATTTCCCCCGAGGCCTTCCCGCCCTCCGACTCATCGATGTCGTTGACCGCCACATGAGCTCCGTTGCTCGCAAATAGCAGGGCGATTGCCTTACCAATGCCTCGGGCTGCGCCGGTTACCAAGGCCACCTTACCGTGCAGATCCACCTTCATCATGTGGCACCCCCTTTGTTAGATATCTATCATTTGGTTTTCAAAGCAGACGCTGCTGGCGAGCTGCCAGGCGCCATACACCTCTCCCTGAGGAAACTGAAGGCGGCTGACCCTCATTAAGGGTTTTTAGTGCAGGGCCTTAAATCCCCAAGGGTTTTAGAGCCTCTTTGAGCTCTGCCACCTCAGATTCCGCCAGGGGTAAAACTGGCTTACGACAGGGGCCCACTTTTCTCCCGGATAGATTGGTCGCTGCCTTCACTGCCGCATTGTAGACATGGGTCCAGAAGAACAGGTTACTGGGAAACATGCGTTTCCAGAGATTAGCTGCTTCACCCAGCTTGCCTGCAGTCACCAAATCATAGAGTTCCACCGATTCCCTTGGCATGGCGTTGGTGCCTCCCCACACGCATCCAGGACATCCAGCCAGCAGGCTGAAAAAGACAATGGGATCTCCTCCGTTGAAAATGCCAGCCTTGTCTCCGGCAACCGCCAGCAACTCCTGAATCCGGATGAGATCACCCGTGCTGTCCTTAATGTACTGAACATTGTCAATCTCGATCAGTCGCCTGAAAAAGCTTGGCTTGATATCAAATCCCGTACTAGCAGGGATGTTATATACCATGATGGGAATTTTGATGGCTTTCGCGATCTTCTCGTAGTGATAGTAGACTCCGTCCTCGTTCGGTCCCTCGAAATACGGTGGCAGAATCAGGAGGCAGTCAGCCCCAAGCCCCTCGGCATGCTTGGAAAACTCGATAGCATCCACGGTGTTAATGGTCGAGGTCTGGACCATGAAGGCAGCCCTTCCATCGATATGGTTGGATGCGATCTCCGCGATTCGTTTCTTTTCATCTGGTCGCAGATAGGCAAACTCCCCGGTTCCACCGCAAACAAGAATAATGTGGACACCCGCCTCCAGCATCGAGTCGATATGGTTTCTTAATGCCGCCTCATCTAATTGCTCACCATCTTCCTTAAAGGGGGTACACAATGCAACGCACATGCCTTTCAACTCTTTCATAATGACCTCCTTAGAGTACTGAATTCCTCGGGCCCGACAGTTCCTGTCATTGTCCATCACTCCTGAAAAATACGGCCGGCACGTTTCAAGAATTGGGGGTCAGACTTTATTGTTGATCTCATCTCCGCCTTGAAGGAGGATGGACTTCCGGTAGCCACTCAACGAACTATAAATCACGTGGTCCACTTTAGTCATCAATGACCGGAAAGGAAGGGGACAAAGAATCATAATGATAAGAATCCCCTTAGTTGGATGGAGAATATATAAGAGTTCCCTTTGTTGGAGAGGAAGTATAGGAAACATGGCCTTGCCTGTCGAGGGAAAAGTGTCCAAAGCGTATGCGGTTCTTGGGTTAGGCTGCGGCGGGCGGGCTTGTTAATAATGGCGCAGCCAGGGGAACCCCGTGTCCCTCCCCCCTGAAAAGCGATGAAGGCGGTTCAATCAAAATCTTCAAACGCCTTCTCCAACTTGTCCAGTCTCAAGGGCAGACCCAAAATGTCGCTACAGAATTTTCACAACTTATCGCAACGCTAGCTCCTTGTAGGGCAAGCCGAGCGTCTTCGCCAAGGTCTTCAGGTCTTGCTCAAGCGTAAGCTCAGTGCCGTCTTTCTTTCTGACCCTTATGCTCTTGTCGCCCACGATGAAGACTTGAAGTTTTCGCGGGTCCAGGAGTTTTATGGCCAGCGCCCCGAGCTCCTCTCTCCTTGCGCCGAGAAAGGCATCCTGGATCCTTTCGAGGGTGTCAAGGGGCTCCTTACGAATGTGATAACGGCCGTAAACGTCAACCAGTTCCGCAGCGCTGTCCACGTTGAACACAAAACTGTTAAGGACATCCAGCCTTTTCTGCTCCAGATTTTTCTCTGGTACGTCCTTCCGTACGGTGTTCATGATCTTCACCGTCTCCTGGATCGCCTCACTCGTCTTGTCACCCCTGCAACCGATGTATCCGACCAGCATGCCCGCATTCCACTTGTAGGACTGATAGAACCAGGCTGCATAGACCAGTCCTAGATCGTCCCGCAGCCGAGTGTATAGCAAGGAATCGCTCCCGCCAAGGATATCCATCAGCAGGCTGATCTTCCAGTAGGCCGGATGGGAGCGCTTAACGCTCCGCAGGGCCATCCAGACCTGGGACTGAACCTGACCGGGCTTATGGATAAATGCCAAGACGCGCGGAGTTTCAGCGGGCTCCTCGAGTGCCCTCCCGGGGGCCTCGCTTTTCGGCAGCGCTTGAAAGAGCGTTCTCAGGCCTTCCGCGGCCTCAGTTCTTTCGATATCACCGGCAACGCCCACCACCATGTTTGACGGCACGAAGTGCTTCTTCAAGAACCCTTTGAGGTCCTCCCGGGTGATAGCAGGGATCGTTGTCAGGCCCTCAAGGGGGTCCCGGCCATAGGGGTGTCCCTTGAAATGCCAGATCATCCCTTCACGTGTGGCGACGGCTTGCGCACTGTCACCCTGCCTTTTGAGCGCTATCAATGCCTGTTGTTTAACCGTGTTGAGCACTTCAGAATCAAAGCGTGGTCGGGTGAGCACTTCCTCCAGCAGGGCCAGGCCCTTCTCCCAGTCATCTTTCATCACCGAAAGCTTGATCACTGACACCTCCTCGTGGACCGAAACCGACAACTGGATCGCGTTCTCGTCCAAAACCAACGCCAACTCTATGGGCGAGTATTCCTGGGTGCCGCCGCGGATAAGGCACTCACTGAGTACCTCGCCCAAGCCGATTTTGGCTTTGTCCACATCAACGGAGCCAGCCTTTACAAGGAGCGTCATATCAATCAGAGGAAGCTCTCTGTCAGGCAAATAAAAAATGGTCGCGCCTTGCAGTTCAATGGGTTCCGCTTCGGGGTAAGCTATCTTCTTCGGCTTTCG
>CAYGBE010000194.1:0-8499 GCA_964348065.1 uncultured archaeon | reverse complement strand
CTTTGCCTTTATCGAGCATCGCTTCTTGAGAGATGGCTTTTGGAGCAGTCTTAGCCACCATGAGCTTTTGCTCTATGTGTTTTTGGTCCTTGTGGCCGACCGATGGGGCCTTTCCTACTATAGCTTTGATAAGATCTCAAGCCTTGTTGGGATCTTACCCGATCAGTACCTTCTGGCCCGAAATGGGTTGATCCAAAAGGACCTGATTGGTTTTGATGGACATCTGTTCCAGGTCCTGTCCCTTCCTGAAAGACCCATGACTGAGGCCCCAAAACCCCTCAAGACTCAAACCGAGATGACCGAACAGGACCCTGCCACCATCCACCGACTCATCCTCAATGCTTTGGGAGCCGACCATGCTTGACAGACGAACCGTCTTTGAAATCCATAGACTCACCAATGAAAAGCTCTCCATCCGAAAGATCTCAAAAACCCTCAGGGTCAGTCGAAAGACCGTAAGGAAGTACCTCAAAGACCCGAATCCCCAAAGACCGAAACTCAAAAGGAAAAGCAAGCTTGATCCCTTCCGAGACCCCATCAGCCGAATACTTGAGATCGATCCCAAGGCCTCGGCTGTGGTCATTCATCAGCGCCTTTGTGATCTGGGATTCACCGGGAGCATCACCATCTTGAGAGAATATCTGGCTAAGGTCCGCCATCCATCCAAAAAGAGGCAGGCTGTCATCCGCTTTGAGTCGTCCCCAGGTGAGCAGTGTCAGGTCGACTGGGGCCACTTCGGCTCCCTTTGCTATGGGAACACCAAAAGAAAACTCTACTGCCTGGCCGTCATCGAGTCTCATAGCCGCATGCTCTATGTTGAGTTTACCCACTCTCAGAGACAGGAAACTCTCCATCGGTGCCTCGCGGGTGCCTTCCATTTCTTCCAGGGGACCCCAAGAGAGCTTCTTCACGACAATATGATTACCGCAGTCACCGAGCGTGAGGGCCCCCTTGTGTGCTTTAACGAGGCCTTTTTGGAATTCTTGCGTCCCTTTCGGATCGTCCCTAAAGCCTGCACCGTGGCAAGGCCTCAACAGAAAGGAAAAGTCGAAAAGGGAGCCATCCATTACATCCGGAACAACTTCTGACCCCTGAGAACCTTTAGAGACCTCAGAGATCTGCAGGCTCAGGCCAACCAATGGCGAGATCAGGTGGCAAACCGAAGAGTCCATCAAACCACAGGCGAGCGGCCCATCGATCGCTTCAAACCTCAGGCCATGACACCCCTGCCACAGCTTCTCCCAGATTGCCGGGAGAAGGCCTTGGCCAAGGTCCACTCAGATTTTTCTGTCCGATTCGATGGAAACACCTATACGGTTCCTCCCTGGACCATTGGCAAGCAGGTGCTCATCAAGGCTGACAACGATACCGTTACCGTCTATTTCAAACAAAAGACGATTGCCACCCACCCTCGCTCATGGAAAAGAAAACAACGCATCGAACTTGCCCACCATCGAGAGGCTGCCAAAAGACAGAAACACAGAGACTGGCTCTCAGAAGAGGTGGCCTCCTTCATCAGTCTCGGCGAGGAGGCAAAAACCTATCTGGAGCGCCTCTCGGCCACTTATCAACCCATAAGAAAGAGTGTGCGAAAACTCCTATCTCTCAAGGATCAATACGGCTCCTATGCCCTGATTGAGGCGATCAGACGGGCCACCTCCCATAGTGCCTACGGAGCCCACTATATCGAGAATATCCTCTACCAACAGATGACTCCAAAAACAAATCACCCTCCGGTAAGGCTCAAGCAGGAACGGCTCAATCGGATCCGCCTCGAAGAGCCCTCCCTTCGAGAATACGACGGCTTTGTCGTCAAAAGACGGGGGGCTGCTCGGCCAACAGAAATAGACCATGACTGAGATCGATCGGCTCACCGAAAAGCTCACAAAGCTCCGTCTTAAGGCCATGGCGGACCACCTTGAGACGGTCCTCAAGGAGGCAACCCAAAAAAACCTCGATCTTCTGTCCACCCTCAATCGGCTTTGTGATATCGAACTCGAGCTGCGCTGGCAAAACGCAATCGCTACCCGATGGCGCCAGTCGAGACTGAACCAAAAGATCACCATCGATCAGTTTGACTTTGACCATCACAAATCAAGACAGGATCAAAAGGGGCGTATCCTCAACCTCCTCAGCCTCGACTTTATCACAGACCATATGGACGTGATCCTTATCGGAAACCCCGGCACTGGCAAAACCTTCCTCGCCAAGGCCATCGCCTTTGCCGCCTGCAACAAAAACATCAAGGTCCTCTTCAGTACGGCCATCGATATGATTAACCATCTGATTGCTGCCGAGGCAGATCGTTCGCTCCTAAAAAAGCTCCACGACTATCAGTCTCCGGATCTTCTGGTCTGTGATGAGCTCGGGTATCTTTCCCTTGGCCAACAGGGCTCTCACCTCTTCTTCCAGGTCATCAGCCAAAGGCACCAACAAAAGTCAACACTTCTGACAACCAACCTGCCCTTTGCTAATTGGGGAAAGGTGTTTGACTCCACCACTGTGGCCACGGCGATCGCCGACCGGCTCGTTTACAACTCAGAGGTCCTTATCCTGGGAGGGCAAAGCTATCGAAGAAAGCAGAAATAATCAGACTCCATCAACATACTAGAGCAATCTCTTCACCAACAAAAATCACCCCTAGCCCTTGCTTATGCCTCTATGATGGAGGCTGCAACACCCTGGTCCGTCCTACATCAATCCTGGCCTACTTCTTAACCGTTGGATTTGGACTACTTCCTGGCCGGTGGTAATAGTCAAGACGCCTGAATTCATGGCTCACTTTTCTCACGTGGAATTAAACCTAGAAATGGATGGAGAGTCAACTGGACGTTAAGGTTCTGTGCTCGATTTCAACATGGATCACCCCGAACGGACTCGATCTAGAAATCCAATATTTGAGATGCAAATCAACACCACAGGGTATGCGTTGAGCTTCTGATGACCTTGTAGTATCCTGACCTTTGTGGAAAACAGTCGGGTACGGCCATATCAAGGTCGAAATTGGAAAGCCCGGCTGAATAAACGCGGCCTGTTGGCAGAAGGTAGTCATTTCTAGAGCTATCAGTTCGAATTGTGATCCTGTCGTTTGGCTATTTCTGGAGGCGAGAGAATCATGGCTTCACCAACACCTTCAAGCACTGAAGAACACCCAATTCGAAGGATTGCCGGGGCGGTTTATCCTGCGTTTGCGATGCTCGCCGGCATGCAGCTCGATTTATTTACCCCGCTCAAAGATGCTCCTATGAATGCCGAGCAGATTGCCGACGCAATAGGTGTCGGCTCTGCGAAACTGAAGCCACTCTTGTATGCCCTCGTGGTGGCGGGACTGTTGACTGTGGAAGAGGAGCTTTTCGCCAATACTGACGCAGCTAACCGTTTTTTGGTCCGGGGCAGTCCATCCTGTGTGGTGGATGAACACGAACTTCATTCGGACCTGTGGAATGCGGCACTCAAAACTGCGGAGTCGATCCGAACTGGATTGCCGCAGGCGAAGCATGACTACTCAGCCATGTCGAAAGACGAGTTGCAACAATTCTTTCGTGGTGAGCACCCATACGCCGTCGCATACGGACGCGATCTGGTGGCAAGATATGATTTCTCTTCGTACCGCACTCTCTTAGATGTTGGCGGTGGCTCGGGTGGGCTGGCCATCGCAGTGACCGAGACCTGTCCTCATATTCAAGCGACGGTTGTCGACCTACCGACGGTCACCCCAATCACAGAACATTTTGTCGAGGAGGCAGGTGCAGAGGGGAGGGTTCAGGTGGTAGCGGCCGACGTGGTTCGTGATTCTCTACCCGGCTCCTACGATGTTGCGGTCTTGTCCGCATTCATACAGGTGCTTTCGCCTGATGATGCGCGCCGCGCACTCAAGAATGTCAGCAGGGTTGTGAACCCAGGTGGTGCAATATACATTACAGGTTTTGGCATTATCGACAATTCACGCACCTCGCCCCCGGAAGAAGCGAGGTTTAATCTGGTCTTCATTGATGTCTATGACGAAGGTCAGGCGTACACGGAACAAGAGCATAGGGATTGGCTGGCAGAAGCTGGCTTCGAGTCCGTTGAGCGCATTACCCTGCCGGCGGGAGGCAGTATCGTGACTGCTCGGAAACCTAGCTGATGCGTTGCTCCGGATGCCGTTTTGCGCCACACCCCGTGGCTTTCTCTTCTTTCGGATCACGATCCTTCTCCCTGAACGAGATGGTTCTGATCTGCCTTTCCTAATCTAGCTGTTTGATTCAAGATGAAGTCGCAACCCCGGGACCTATTCCCGCTATGCAATATTTCAAATGAAATCGAAAGGATCAGAGACCAAAGACCCCCACTCTGATATCGTCTAGGCCTGAAGCATCGACTTCTGCCTACCAAATTGAACTTATCCCAACCTAGTCTATTCTGTCGCACTTTACCCTATTCTTGGACCAAACTACTGCAAAACTACTGCAAGCCAGTTGCGCGGATCAGGCGGTCTTTCCTTGATCTGAAGGTTTTTCTGTAGGAAGTTCAGCCGCGCTTCTACTTTCCCAAGCTAGCCTTTCATAACCTTCTTCTTCGCCCTTACAGTCTGTGACCAGCCATTGACCACATGTCCCGGAAACTTCGCCCCTAGAATGCCCTGGAATCAATCTTTTTGACTTATCCCTATCTTAGAGGTATGCGCTTTTTCGGCCCTCCGATCCTGTTTATATGCTTTGCAGGTGGTTTTTTACCAATGGCCAAGAAGGGCCTTATGGAGATCCTAGCTTTGCCTTTCATGACCTGCCCCTGCCCTTGTGGGCCCAAGAGTTTATCATGCCCGTGGCTGGCGCCTCTGTGCCTCAAAATCCCAATCTTCTTCCTGGCGCTCCCAGGGCTTACCGCCATGGCATCCATGAAGGAGTGGATATTTACTGCCCTTTTGGCACTCCAGTCATGGCTGCCAAGGACGGACATGTGCTCATGGCAGGGTCAAATTACCAAGAGCTTCCCCCAGCCTATCGCCGTAGGCTGCTGAGGTTTGCCAAAAGGCTCTACCAGACGCCTGAGCAAATCCTCAAGGCGCTTCATGGGAGACAGGTAGTCCTGGATCACGGCCTTAAGGCAGGACGCTGGGTAACCACTGTCTATTCTCATCTCCATCGGGTGAAAGAAGGCCTTAAACCTGGCGATTTTGTGAGACAAGGAGAAGTAATTGGTTATGTGGGAACTTCAGGCACCAGCAAAGCGGGAACAAACAACGGAGCTCATCTTCATTTTGAAATTAGGGTGAACGGCCATTATTTGGGTAAAGGCATGACACCCAAGGAAGCATATGAGCTTCTCAAATCCATCTTCGCCCACCATAGCTTGAGCGAAGGTGGGCCTTGAAAGGAGGCATCATGTTGGGACTAATGGAAAAGGGAATGATTAAACTCTTGGAAGGAGTTGGCTCTCTGGCTCGAACTTCAAGAGAGCAAGAGAATGCTTCTGATCCAGACAGTCTTCGGCTTGGGAGAGCGCACAAGGCTTTCCGTCCCAAGGAGAGCGAGAGTGTTTATCTCTCTACAGGTGAACGTTTGAGGCACACCTACATTCTGGGCGCCACTGGCCAGGGAAAGACCAAGCTGATCGAATTTTTACTCAGGCAGGACATTTTACAGGGCCAGGGATGCGCCCTAATTGATCCACACGGCGATCTCTACGAGAACATCTTGAAGTTCCTGGCAGCTCTGCTGACAAGCGGGGATGGTGACCGAATAGCTGAGCACATCTCCAAGAAACTGATCCTGATTGAGCCAGGCAATGAGAAATGGACAGTGGGCTTTAATCCTTTGCAAAGCAAGGGACTTGACCCCTATAAGCAGGCTCTGGAGTTTGTGGGGATTTTCAGGAAATTCTGGAAAGAAGGGAGCTATGGCCCGCGCACCGAAGAGCTGCTGCGCCACACTCTGCTCACCCTGTCTCTAGCTGGATTAACCCTGCTGGAGGCCAAGGCCCTGCTCACTGATGTCTATTTCAGACAGGCTTTGGTAGACGCCCTGCCTCCTGGGGAGGCCAAAGAATATTGGCTTTACCGCTACGGCCAGCTGTCAGAGCGAATGCAGGCCACTTACCGGGAGCCTATCCTCAACCGGCTCTCCATGTTCATCTCTGACCCGTGTATTCGCCTGATGGTGGGTCAGGCAGAAAGCACCATTGACTTGCGCCAAGCCATGGATCAAGGCCAGTGGGTTTTGGTCAACCTCAGCAAAGGTCAGCTCAAGGGCAATGCTGACCTCCTAGGAGCTTTCATGGTGGCCAAGCTTCAGCTGACTGCCCTTTCCCGAGTGGATGTGCCAGAAGCCGAAAGAAGCCCGTTTTATCTCTATGTTGATGAGTTCCAGAATTTCATAGGAGATGATTTTGAAACCATTCTTTCAGAAGCCAGGAAATATGGCCTGGGATTGACCATCGCCCATCAAAACCTGGAGCAGATTAATGTGAAATTACGGTCTGCCATTTTAGGCAATGTGGCCACCGCCGTGTTCTTCCGCTTAAGCCACCATGATGCCACTTCCCTGGCTGCTGAGCTTAGCCAAAAAGAAAAGCCCATGCTCCAGAGAAGGATGGTTGATCTCAAGGTAGGAGAGGCCTATTTGAAGATTAAGGGTGAGGGACCCAGACTGATGAGGACCATGTATGTAAAAAGCCCGAAAGTGCAGGAAAAAGCAATTGATCTCACAAGAACCCTTTCCCTCTCCACCTATGCCAGGCAGAGGCGAGAGGTTGAAGCTGAAATCGCGACCAGGCTCAAGAGAATCTATGAGAACAGCCCTAGTGTTAGTGTTGGGTACCCTGGAGAACGAGCAAGATCCAAACCTGGGCCAATTGGCACCCAACGGAGAGTTTGAGGAAGGCCATGACTATTAATACCCTCAGGTGGCAGAGAAACCAACATCCCGAAACCCTGGTTCTCCAACCCAGGGACAAAGAGATCATGGTGGCCCTCTATGCGTTTCGCTTTCTCACCAGGGAGCAGATTCAGAGACTTTTTGGGTTTAGCTGCTTGAGGAGAGCCAATATGCGGCTGCGCAAGCTCTATGACCACCAGTATGTTTGCCGCCGGTTTCTGCCCACTACCCGAGGCAGTGGCCAGGCCCTTTACTATTTAGGGAAGGAAGGGGTCAGCGTGGTAGCCCAGGAGTTAGGTCTTGATCCTCTCCTGGTTAAACAAAAAGCCAGGGAGATTGCCCGGCTTAAGCCTCTCTTTCTGGACCATGGCCTGGAGCTCAATGACTTAAGGATTACCATTTGCCAGGCTATCGGGGACCATCCCCAGATGAGCCTGGAACGCTGGGTAAGCGAAGATCAATGCCAGCAGGAATACAGGGGTCTTACTGGAGGTCAGAGGGTGCTAAGAAAGTTCAGGCCTGATGGTTACTTCCGTGTTTGCTATCAGGACAGACTTTACAGCTTTTTCCTGGAGCTGGACCGCTCAACCATGAGCAACCGTCGGTTCAGATCCAAAGCAGCCACCTATGTGGAATTCAGGCGCCTGGGGCTCTACCAGAAGAGGTTTGGGGTGAAAACTTTCCGAGTGCTGGTGGTTGTTACCTCCACTTCCGAGAGGCTGGCTAATCTGAAGAAGGCGGTGGAAGAAGTGACAGGCGAAATGTTTTGGTTTACCACGATGAAGCACCTTAGCCAGGCCACGGTTTTTGCTCCTATCTGGCAGAAAGCAGGCGAGAGGGGCCTTTTCCCATTGCTGCCTGGGGAGGTTTCCAAATGAGGTATTGCCCTTATTGCCAACGGTTTAGTGTGGGACAGCCACAACTCTGCTTTTACTGTGGTCGTTCCTGGTATATCAGGCTATGCCCCAGGGGGCATGAAAACCCTCCTGATGCCTTGTTTTGCGGTACGTGTGGTTCCGCGGATCTGACAGACCCAGCAGGCCGGAGACCCTGGTGGGCCTGGCTCCTTAAAGGGGCTTTTTGGGGGTTGATCCTCCTTGTTCTAGGGCAGCTGGTATATGGACTGCTCAACCCTTCAGAGGAGCTTATCTCTTACCTTATCCCTGTTCTCTTGCTTTTAGCTGGGTACCAGGTGGCCAAGTCCATGGCTCCTGGACCGGTGAGAAGTGTTTTTCAGTCAGTGGGCAGAATCGCAAAAAAGCTCATCTTTATGGCTTTGCGTGGAATCTGGGAGCGAATGAAAGGGAGTGTTTAGGTCCCTGCACCATCCGGTGCAGGACAAGCTCTGCACCAGATGGTGGGGGGGCCAGAGCCCTGCACCGCATGGTGCAGGGGTAGTCCAATGACCATTCCCTTCAAAGGACTATGATTTTAGATGGAAATGACTGTTATTTCAATAAGTTATCTATCTCTCCTATCCCTGACTTCTCTATCTAAATACCAGGCATCAAGAGAAGGGAAATGACCAAGGATAAAGAGTTACCAAACCGCAGGCTTCTCTCAGTCGTTGAGCTCTCTGGGATCATCGGGCTTAAGCCACAGACTATTTACAACCGGGTGAGTCAGCGGCTGTTTCCCATAAAGC
>CAYGBE010000193.1:0-16928 GCA_964348065.1 uncultured archaeon | reverse complement strand
ACGGTTGAGCGCCAGGTGCGAACGCAAAACCTGCTGGCCGGCGGCAACCACCAGGACGAGCCGGAGGGCATCGTCTTTGACGATTCTCTGTTTGACGAGTTGGATGAGGTAGACTGATGACCGAAGGGCTTATCATTTACCGTGTCACCGATTACCAAGCCGCCATAGAATTCGGCGGCCAGGCGTACAAAGAGAGGTACGGCAAGCCGCCCCGCTATGTGGCCCTGCCGAGTTGCGTGGATGTCGAGAGCCTCAACTTGTGGACCTTGCAAATCGCCAGCCACAAGGCCAGCGCGGGTACGGTGCAACTGCTGGGTCAGAACGGGAACGGGTACGACGCCTGCCGAAAGTGCGGGGCGTCGGTGATCGTGCCGGAGGAACCTGTTTGTTGGGAATGTGGGTATGATGGGAGGGAAGATGAACGATAGCACGCAAGCTGAAACCAACGGCACGACCATTAACGCCATTGCGACCATATTAGTCGTCATCGTCGCGGGCTTTGCCTTTGTCTTATCTTATAGCAGCCTGCAACATATGGCGGCCAATAATGGATTTGAGGGGACTAAATGGCTATCCTATCTCTGGCCCTTGCTCCTCGACTTTGCCATGATCGTTTTCTCCTTAGCGATCTTACGCGCTAATTTGCGCGGGGAAGATAACACTTATCCCTGGGTGCTTACCATCGTCTTTGCAACGTTGGCGACCGTCGCCAATGTTCTTGACGCCACCACGCTAGGCATACCGCCCGCTGCTATCAGGGCCACCGTCAAGGCGTTGGCACCTATTACGCTGGTCTTGGCGTTTGAACTGCTAATGACGATGCTAAGGGCAGAGGAAGCACGTAAGGGAAAACTCATCTCCATTGGCGATTTAGCGGCCAATATTGGCAGGCTAACAGAGGAAATCGAGCAATTAGCAGGCAATCGAGACCGATTGCAACGCCAAATCAGCACGCTAGAGGATGCCAAGTCAGGCGCAAAGACACGGCCAATGCCCGCCAATACGCAGGACAAGAAGGCGCAAAATATAATGGCCCTGTTAGCATATTACGCTAAAGATCCGCAAAGTACCTATACCCAGGCCGCTAATGAGATTGGCGTTAGCCGCCAAACGATTGCCAACTACCTTGATGAACTGGAGGAAGCTGGCGCAATCCACCGCAATGGTCAGGGCGTCCAGGTGCTAAGTCTTGACGGCAGAGAACCGGCCACCGAGCCGGTGGAAACCACGCCCCGGTAGCTTAACGGCAAAGCGGCCCGGATCGCGATCCCTGTTCGACTCAGGGCCGGGGCATCCCATGAGCAAAAAAGGGAGAAAGGAGGGGTAGCTTATCGGATAGCCTATGAAACGCGCCAGGTGGCCCCCGCCCAGGTGTCTCGCACGCATCGGGCGGGGGCTTCTTTATTTCAGCACGTCGCACCCGTAGCCGATCACAAAGCCCAGCAGGATCAAGCCCAGGCGCACCAACCAGACGCGCAGGAAGGCCACGAGCCGATCCACGCAGCCGGGTTTGTCGTATGGCAGGATAATGAGCGGGCGGCCTATCATTTGCAATAATCCTATTACTATGGTATACTGTTATCGGTGTGCTATAATCACACCGGAAAGCAAGCGCAATTTGCTCAGATGCCCCCGGCAGCCGAAGTCGGGGGCATCACCTTTTCTTTTCCCCCAATATCGCTTTTTTACGACATATTGACATATATCAATAAATGTGGTAAGATAGAGTAGGGTAGGGGGCTGCTCACACTGGCTCTGGCATCTGGCTACCGGCGGCAATCCGGCGTCCTGGTCAGCTTTAGGCGCGACCTGTCAGACCCGCGAATGATGCCATTCCAGGCCCGGTAATGGCGGGATACGGGCGACAGTAGCCCTTTACTTACACGCAAATTCTATAGATTATGTCTTGTCCCAAGCCTAGACTTGTGACGGTTCTCCCCGTTTTTGTAGTGCAATATAACACAGCTTATATTGCACTATATCACTCCGCTGGCCTGGTGGTCAGCTTTTGTTATGCCCCTACCCTACATTACAGTCGTTGCGTATAGATAGGTAGATGTAAATGTCGGAGCCGTCCCGCTTGCGTCTGTATATTCTATCGGGCACAGGTAATTATATCCAACCGCCGGATAGACAGATCCCACCGCCACCAGTGAAGCAATGGCCGCATGGTTCAAGATCGGCGCCGAAACACTGGACGCGCTGGTCGTGTTTAATCCAACGCTGACAGACAGGATGCTATTGCCGGCGGCCCAGGTGGTGCTGGCCATCATATTGACGGCGACGGATTCCTCCAAAACACCCACCACAAACGTCGCCTGCACGCTGCTTGCCGCGTTGTCGAACGCCCGCCAGGCTGCCGTGTTGTAGGTGTGGGCGTTGGTGTATGTCCTGTATTGCCTCCTGAGCACCCGGTTGTAATAGTTCCATAAGAACCTGTTAGCCAGACTGTCCTCAGTCTGCCCGCTCGACCCGGTTGTCCTGCCGGTGCCGAGATAACGGTAGCCGGTGGCCCCGCTCTTGACGTATACCCCGTCTTGCGTGGTCAAGGCCGTAGCCCTGGTCGTGTCGTTCGTCCAGTTGGTGGTAGACAAGGTGGCCGAGCCGCCGCTGTTATAGACAAAGACATCAAAGGGCGTGGTGGTCGTGCCCGGCACCGCTACGCTGATCTCGGAGAATTCGTAGGTATCCCAGCCCGAACTGCCGTCGTAAATGCTGACCCGGTTGCCCCTAAACGGCGTCCAATAAATGGTCGTTTTGGCCGTCTGGTCGGCTGTGGTCACGGGCGTGGCCGTCGCCAATGTCAGCCGCCCCTCGCACAAGCCCACGTTGCCGCTGGCGCCCAGCGTCGTTTCGGTGGCCACCATCGCATCCTGCAAGTTGTTGACGTGGGCCGCCAGCACGTCATCTACGCCGTCCACTTTGGTTGTGTAGCTGTCCAAACTGCCTGGGTATTGGGTACTAATTTTGCACCTCCGCTAATAGCTTCTCTAAATCCCTAATTCTCTTTTGCAAAGCTACCTTCCAATCCTCCGGGGTAATTAGTTGTCATCTATCTAGCCATCCTCAAAGTTGCGGTCCAGGTCTCTGTTTCTTATGTGGATGAGGAAGTGGGACAGGCCGGCCAGAAAGTCTATTATTTGAGCTACCCCGGTCAGATTGTCCATAACCCACTGCTCCATCTGCTCCGGCGTGTAGGTGCCCCACATGTCCGTCTCTTGAATCTCCCTCAAGGCATAGAATTGCTGATTGATATACTTCTCGTCCTCTTCGGTCCAGTTAGGCCCGATCCTGACCACACCCCGCCCCGCGATATACTCCGGCTCGGCCAGGGTCGCCGCCTCCATAACCGTCTTGTAATCCCCGTCGGGCCATTCCGCGATCTCGTCCAGGTGGAAGCGCTTGACGGCAACCCGGTCCTCGTCCACGTCGGCCAATACCAACACCTCCCCAAAGATGCGATACCGCCGGGGCACCTTTTTGTAAAATCTGGCCGTCATGAACCCAACCTGTCCACGCTCACAAAGGTTATGTCCTGCCCCTGGTGAGCGTCCAACGCGCTGCCGGAGTTCTGGTACACGTTGACCTCGACGTAATCGCCGGCGTCCAGTTCCAGCGTCACGCTCACCTTTTGGATAAAATCGGTAGTCTGTGCCTGGTCGTAGGCTTGCGCGAAGGCGCTCGCCCCGCCGTTGACCTTGATGTAAATGATCCGCACCCCGTCCGTGTCGGCATTGTCCCAATAAACCTGGGCCGTGACGTGAAAATAACCATCAAAGCCTGCGGGTACGGTGATGCGGTTCGGGTTAACGGAGTTGCTATGATAGGCGTCGGTGTCAAACACCTCGGCGTTAAATTGAATCGAGGTGGCGCTGGCCGAGGGGATGCTCTGGTTGCTGGTGCTTCGATAGGCTGTCACGCCGCTAAATGCCACCTATGCCCTCCTATTGATCGGGGACGCGATCCACGCTTAAGCGGGTAAAGTCGCGCCCCCACTGGACATCTAACGTGCTGCCCGAATCCTGGTACACGACCACCTGGATATAACTGCCCGCGCTCAGGTTGGCCGTCACGCTCAAATGCTGGATAAAATCGGTGGTCGGGGCATCGTCGTAAGCCTGCGCGATCTCGGCCCCGTCCACCATGATGTATGCTATTCTCACGCCGTCGGTGTCGGCGTTGTCCCAATAGACCTGAGCCGTGATATGATAGTAGCCGCCCATCCCGGCGGGGATGGTCACGCGGTCGGGGTTGGTGCCGGTGTCGTGATAGAAACCCACGTCGAAGGTCTCCGATTCAAATTCAATCGGGGTGTTCGTGCTGTCGTCTATGCTTTGGTTATTGGTGAGATAGATCATACAGCCAAAATAGGCGTCCCCGCTCAAAAACGGCTCGAGCCGATATGTGGTCCTGACCGCCGTGCCGTTCTCGTTGAGCCACTTGTGCCTGATATGGCCGATGCGGTACGTATCGTTTATGCCCAGGTTCGAGACGTTCAGGGCCACCATGTCGTGCAAGTCCACGCTAAACTGTTCCGCGAACCTGTCCTCAATCTGGATGATGGGGTGCATTATGGGGTCTTTGAACGCGGCCAATAGGGTGTCGGCCAGGTTGCCGGCGTCGTCTGAATCGACCACCCAGCGCGAGTCAAGCTCCAGGGTTTGGATGCCATATAGATTCTGGCTGGTGGCGTCCTCTGCTTCTCGAATGTCTATATCTGAGGCGTAAATGGCATCGCCCACGGCTCTGAGCAAAGTGATATACCCATTTTGGCCGGAGGTGTTGACGATGGTGATCTCGGCCCCCTCGCCAATCTGCGGGTTGTAAGTCAGCTCACAGTTGGCCGTCAAGTTAAGCCCGGTGCCGTCGGCCCGCTCGGTGACGGTGTGATTAAACGTGATGCTTGATCCGCAAGGCTGCCACTCCTCATATTTGAAAATGGGTTCGATATAAAAGGTCCCGCCGTTGGGGAGAAAAGGTATGCTTTGCAATTCCCAAAGCGTGGTATTGACGGCATCCAGCACCTTGGGAGCGCTTGAGATTCTTATTTTGTTCTTGACGACCTCCCACGGTTGCGGCCTGCCGATGTCCTTCAAAATCTCGCTTTGTGTCAGGTCGATCATGGCGTCATAGGCATAATTCCAGGGCCGCCAGGTAAAAGCGCCGTCTCTGGCACAAAACCCTACGGCCTGCTCGGCCTGGTTAAATTCTTTCACAGCATCATAGGCGATCTGGTTCCAGGCCCACCAGTAATCCAGTGTGTCGCTATCCTGGGTGACATCGGGCGTTCCCCATTCCACGGTGGGCCAATCGGCAAAGCTAAGAATGTGGGCCAATATAGCGTCCTTGGCGACGCTGGTACTCAGCCCTTTGTTGATGGAATGATCCTGTAGCCATTTTAACCCGTCTATGACGACGATACGGACGTATTGCCCCCCGCTGCGGTAGATGGGCTGTATGTCTTCAATGATGCCCCGCATGATCTCCTGGTTGGTATCGCTGTCGTTGTCCTTGACGGCGATACGCACAAACTTACCGGGCGTGACGTTGGGGTATAGCGGGCTGCTCGTGTTAAAGGCGTCATACCTGCCGTCCTCGTTGTCGAAGACGGCCACGGCCTGACCGGGCGGGAATTGCACCGACCCCTGTTTGTCCACCATCCGCAGCCGGCCCCGCTCCACGCTCAGGTCCACCATTTGTTCCGTCTCGTTGCCCCAACTGTAATACCCGTCCCAGGCCACGATAAAGGTCCACAGCAGGTCGGCGTCATAAGACAGGGAGCCGTATTTCTCGGCGCCGTATTTGAAGGTGTTGTATTTGGCCATCACAGGCCCCGTTTACGCAGCGCTTCGGCTATGTAGGGGCCGAGCACCGTCTCGGCTTCGTATTGATCGCCCAGGCTGACCGCCGGCGCGTAGGTCAGGTTGACCACCATCGGCCCCCCGGCCCCAACGGGCACCGGCGCCGCCCTGCTGACCGTCAACCCGCCAAACTCGGTATTGACTTCCCGCATGGCCTGGGCGATGCCTTGCAGCCCCAATTCAAAGGGCGTCGGGCTGCCGGGTCGCAGCCAGGAGGGGATGGCCTCTACCGCCCGCTCGGCTGCCTCCCGCATGTCGTTAAAGGTGTCGATGACCCATTCGATGGCCCCGGCGATGGTCTTTACCCCGTCGGCTACGCCGTGAAAAACCAATGCCAGGCCGCCGGCCACTATTTCCACCGCTTTCAACGTGGCGGTCAGTACGTCGAGGATAACGTCGAGGGCATCCACCTCACCCGTCGAAATACCCAAGGCTTCGATGACCAGCTTGATCGCGTCCCACAGTTCCTTAAAAGCCGGCCCCAACGTCTCACGCAAGACACGGCCTGTTTCTTGCAGGCGCGGCATGACCTCATCTCGGAACCATGCCACCAGGCCGGCGATGGCGGGTATAACACTTTCGGTTAAAAAGGAGACCAGGGGCGGCAGTACTTTTTGCGCCAGATCCGCAAAAGCCTGGAGTAACGGCGTCACGACCGGCAACAGCGCCAGCCCGATGGCGTCCTTGGTGTCTTGCAGCGTGGTTTGAAACGCGCCAAAGGCCGCCGCCGCTGTCCCGGCCACCTCCGGCATGGCCGCCGTGTTCTCGGCCAGCAGTTGCATAACCTGGTTCATCAGCGCCGTCTGCTGTTCGGCCTTGGTCAGTTCGCCGGCGGTTTTGCCGATCTCCTGCCCGTAGGCTTCGTAAGCCGCCGTCAGGTCTACCTGGATACCCAGGTTGTCGAGGATCATGGGCGACAGACGCCCGACGCCTTTGACCAGGCTGTCGAGCATGAAACCCATATCCTGCCCCGTGGCGGCGCTCACCTTGGACAGATAGCCCATTGCCTCCGGCAGTTCTAAAGCAAACTGCTTGCCCACCAATTGGGCCGCCGTGTTAAAACTGGACATGGCATCGGCATTGGTGATCATGCCGGCTGAAAACGTCTTAAAATCTTCTAACACCGCCTCCGACGTGGTGCCCGCCGCTTCGGTGATGCCTTCAAAGGCGCCGGCCACGCCTTCCAGCGGCATGGCATCGGCTATCAGGTCAACCGTCGCCTTGCCCAATCCGACTACCGCCGCGCCAGCCGCCACCAGCCCCGCCGTGGCCGCGCCAGCCGCCAGGGTGCCCAACCCGCCCAGCGACTCGGTGATGCCTTTGACGGGCTTACTTACTTTGTCCTCACCGATAAATTCAATGATGACCTTTTCGGCCACGTTTCGCCTCTATGTCTATCTTTTTGTGCATCAGGTTGCGATACTCAAGCCAGCGCAGATACCAGACCCAGGCCGGCCCGTCCGCGATACTCCAGGGGGGTGTGCCCCATTCCCCGGCGGCGATCAGGACGCCCAGCCAGGCCGGGCCGGAGCCGTCGTGCAAAACGGCGGCGATCAGTCGCCGCCGCTCGTAGGGTTTATGGCTTGCTCCTTGACCTGCCGGGCGAACTCCTCCGAGGTCTCTTTAATCTGCGCCAGGTTCATGTCACCGATGATGGTCTTGGCTTTTTCGAACTCTATATGTTCACCCGACTCATCCACCAGTGTGTTAGCCAGCACATCGCGCATGGTGCGAATGTCGCCGTCCTGCATGGCGATAAGCTGGTTGAGCGTCAAGCGTTCGGGGTCGAGCTTAAAAGTCAGTTTTTTCACGGCAAGCTGCTTAGCTCATTTACGACCACGAACTCGGCAAACAGGGCCGCCGTGGAATTATACCGCGCCCGCAAAGTGCCGGTTACGATGTCGTTGCCGTCCTGCTCGTCTATCTTGTCGAACGTCTCCCACTTGCCGGCCAGGTCTACGATCAGCGTTTTATAGGTATAGCCGCTGCCCGCCGTGGTCAGGGCGCTGCCGTTGATTTTGAGCCGCACCTGGCGGGCCGTGTTTGCCCGCCAGGCCACCTTTTCGGCGGCGCTGGTGGCGTCGTGCTCAAAGGTAACGCCCAACGTCACCTCCGGTTCTGCGATCTTGGTAAAGCTGAAATACAATTGCCCATCGCCGGCAAAGACCGGGACCACGCCGGTCGTGACGGCCAGATCAAACCCAAGCAGGGTGTTGGATTTGGTGGTAGTGCCGATGGTGCCCCCGGCGGTGTCGATGTACAAAACCGCCTTATTGAACAGGATTTCCTCGACCGCAGGCAGGGTGGCCGTCGTGGTGAAACCGGATACCGTCACCTGCCGCCCCTTCCACTCGGCACCCATCATGACCGCCTCGCTCGATGACCCGGTGAGATTGAACGACTCCACGAAGGAGTATTCCATCTCCTCAACTTCCTGGTTGTCGCCGCCTTCGATGGTGTAGGTCTTGAGCGTTTGCGCCGCCGTGGTGGACATGGTATAGGTGTAAATCTTGCCGCTGCCCCCGGTATCGGTAGTGCCACTCACCACGTTTTCCACGCCTGCCGCCAACAGATACGGCAATTGCTCGAAGGTGGCCGGGGTGTCGTCCATCGTCAGCGCGGCCAGCAAGTTGGGGGTATAGGCCCGGTCCACGCCGGACAGATAGCCGATGTCCTCATCGGGAAAGATCACCTGGCGCTGATCCTCGATGGTGCCTTGCCCGCGCCAGATCGTGGTCGCTGCCCCGGCGGTGCCGGCTGCGGTCTCCAGAAACAGTTGAATCTTTCTAAGTTTGCGAATTCCCGCCATGTGATTTCACCTCTGCAAATTCTTTCAAATAGGACCGGAACACCGTCTCGTTGACCCGCCCGTTGATGAGGTGGTCGTTGGTGATCCCGGTATCCAACCATATTTTGATGCCGGCCTGTCTCAAGGCCCGGCAGAATACCAAGTCCTCGCTCATCCCGGTCCCGTTTTCGACCTGCACGCTATAGTCGCGGTAGAACCAGGGATAGGGCAATCGCTCAAATACGGAGCGATGGATACAAATCTCGTTGCCCCCAATCGCGTCCACTTCCACGATTTCGCCCGGCTCCCACTCGGCAATGGCGTAGATGTCCCCATTATCATAAAAGAAGGCCAGCGGGTCGTAGGGCTGCCCGCGCCGGAAGTTGAGGGCGCCGATCACCAGATGATCGGGGTGAGCCGCCACATGCCGCTTGAAACAATGCACCAGATCGACGGGATGGATATGGTCGATCCCCAGGATGATCAGATGGCTGAAGTCGGTCGCCAGCAAATGCCGCCCGAACTGGTTGCACACCACATCCACCGGGTTGGTCCGGCAACGGATGAAGGGCACGCCCAATTGCGCCAGGCCGATCAAATTCCAAAACACGTCGTCGGCGTAGGGGATGCAGCGCTCCAAAGCTAGTCCGACGATGGGCTTGAATTCTTGGCTTTCTTCTCCCGTGGTTTCTGCCACAGCCCCGTCTTGATCAGCCACGCTTCGCCCCCATACGTTTTGACTTCCTCATCGGACAGGTCGCGGGCCGGCACACCCGGCAAGCCCTCGATCCCCTTTTCTTTACCAATCCAGATTAACACGGTTTACCGTCCTTTGGATCACCCCGCATAGAAACGCGCCGTAAGCGGCATTCGCTCCCACAGGTAGGGTACGCCCCCGATGCTGACGCGGGCCACGCTAGAGCGGTCCTCGAACATCAACTCCCATAACCCAAGCGTCTGCTCCACCTCGTTGTCGAATAGGGTATCCACGATCTCCTTTTTAACCAGGTCCAATCGGTCCTCGGCGTTGGCTTCCGTCCAGCTATCGTCTGCCTCGACGTGCAAGACAAAGCTCCAAATTTCCAAATAGACCCGGCTGGTGATGCGGTCCGTCTGCGCGGTGCGGGTCGGATGATCGCCCGCGCTGAGCACCATGACCACCGGCGATTGCCCGGCGATGTCCAACTTCTGGTAATTGTAGACGGTCTGCACGATGCCCAGCGTATCCACCAAAGCGGTGTCCAATAAGTCGGCCACATCGTCGCGTATCGTCTCCCGGTTGGTGCTATTAACGGCCACGGGTCAACTCCCGTATCATGTCCTGCTGTGCCCGCTTGACGATCCTGGGGCCGGCCTCGACCCGTGTGCGGGTATAGAAGGCGTGTTCGCCGCCCCGGTTATGCTCGTGGGGGCCGTAGACGCTGGTGAGTTGGCCGCTGCGTGGGTTGCGGGCGCTAGGGTCGATGTAGACCGTACCTGTCAAGCCATCCATTTGCATGCGGTGCGAGGCCCGGAGGGAGCCGGTGTCTACGTGGGTCACGCTTACCGCGTAGCGATGTCCTTCTACCGTCGCCCCTTTGATGACTTCGCCAAATTTGCCGTCAGGCTGCATGGCCGCGAACCGCCGTGCATTGCGGTCCTGGGCCTCCTGCAAGCCCTGAATGGTGACTTTTACATCAGACACTTTTTAGTTGCTCCACCACCAGCCATTTATAAGCCGGCATACTGGCCGTACTCGCCCAATCGCCCACGGCCCGGATGGGATAATCCACGCTGGATACCGTCAGCACGTCACCCTCCTCGATGTCAAGCGCCGTGTCTACGAATGTCTGCAAAAGCTCGTGCGGCGTTTCCAGGGCCAACCGCTGGCGCAACTCAGGGTCAATCGGGTCCAGCGGCGTGCAGGACAGGCTGGCGATGTTGGTGGTCGGTGCGCCGCGTTTGCCGCTGGCTATCGTCGGCGGGCGCTTGGTACTGGCCGTCACGTTGGCAGCGCGGGCAAAGGATTTGCTGGTCACGTCTCGTTACTCGCCACGTCGTCACTGTAGCCGTCGGCCCGCGTCGGATGGCGGGTGCCCGCGCCCGTGGACGTGGCCCCGTGGCGTTGTCGCCACTCCTCGGCCTGCTCTGCATACCGGGCAGCGATCTGGCTGGCGTTCTCCCTACGCGGGCCGGCCTGCCAGTCGGCATACCCGGCCCAGGCCGCGGCCAGCACCTCATACCCGGCGGCGACAGCCTTGGGCCAGCTACCCTCCGCCGTGAGCAGGCCCGCGATCTCGTTATCGTCAAAGTTGCCGTTGTTGGGTCGCGGCCCGCTGTTTTGGGTGACATCCTGCAAATAGAAACGCACCTTGTCGCGGTCGGTGGCTAACGTATTGGTGTAGGTAAAAGTCATAACTCACCTATTGCCAGTCGGCGCTAACTATGCTATACTGTCCTCGAACACCTTCCGGCGGGCTGCACAGGCCCGCCAGGACCGCCGGCGCCGCGAACCGCCGGCGGTTTCCTTTTCTAACGAAGCACGCGCAAGGTGCCTTCTTCATCGACTATATCAACATCATTGGCCCCAAATCGTGGCATAGCTAGATAATTACGCCAGACACCAGGAATAACCCCCTGCCGGTTGACGATGGCCCATTTGTTAGACTCGAAGTGATGATTAACTAAACTATTCATTTCACAGCCAGAGCCGCCGGATACGGTTTCGATCAGCACGCCAATTTCACAGGATGAAGTATCGCACTTTTCGAGCAAGGTACTATTGGCATTTGCAATGTGTATTCCAATACCTGTCCTATCTTTATTCTCGACATGTACGTTTGACAATCTGGTACTATTAGAATAAAGATGTCCTTCGCCAGAGCCAAGCAAGACCCCATTCCCACATTTCCAAATGTGCATATCCTGAAACGAACCCCAATAGGAGCGCAGCACTTGTAAAGCCCAGCCCGGCACATCTTGAATACGTACCCCCCCAACCCGGCAATGCCAGGTACGCGATACTACCAGGCCATTGCCAGCGCTGGTCTTCGCGGCGTTGCCGTGCAAGCGCAGGTCAAACAGGCCACAGAACTTGCGATAGGGGGCATCGGCGCTGCCTATCCACACCATATCACAATCCACGCCGGGTGCTCGGAAAAGCTGCGTGGCCCATTCGCCTTGCCCCCGGACATAGACACCTTCTGGAATCGTCAGCGTTTCGTAAATCACGTATACATCCGCATCCAATAGCACAGTGCCATGCTGGTTGGGTAAGGCTTGAATCGCGTTGTGAATGTCCTGTCCTGTTTGTGTCATTATCAAATGTTATATAAATTAGTGACAGCGACCTGATCCAAAATCTCGTCAAAAATAGCGACGTGAGCGATCCAACCATTAAAAACGTTCCCTGGCCCGTTGTTGCCGCCGATATTGGCAATTGTGAAATCGCCCCCCGACCAACTACCCGCGATTGCCTGGGGTGTTCCTATCTGAGTGGCATTTCGATATACGGTGAACTTGGCGCTGCTGTCCCAGGTGAAAACAATGTGCATCCAGTCAGTGTCGCTCAACCCGCCATTGTCAGCTATATTTTCCGACGTGCCCGCCGCCCGATATGTATGGGTCAATTCATTATCGCCGACGCTTCGAATGGGGATGATATAATTGGAAGCATCCACATAAAGCATAACCATGTATCGCGAAGTTCCATCGGTCCATACTCCAACATTAAAAACCCTAGCCCAAAAAGCTAATGAACCTGAGAGGCCATCAAAGGCGGCGATTAAGGTTGCCGTTAGTATATTTACCAAGCTATTTGACCCGTCAAAACGAGGGCAGACAAATGATACGCCGTTCGCGTCGGTAACGCTCTGATTTAACGTCACATTGCTGTATGTGCCGTTCTGCGCCGAGTTGACCCGGCAAACCGCCGTTGATCCACTGGCCTCATTCAGCGGCCAGTAGGCGATGGGCAGATAGCCCATCACCTTGTCTATGTAAGTCCGGCCTCCGCTCATCATGGCCGCCACCGCCCGCGTTTGCGGTTTCATCAGTTCTGTACCAATTGGATACGCACCGTCACGTCATCGGTGGCCGCAAAAGTGGGCGTACCCCGCGTGACGAGCTGCCCGAAGAGGTTGGTCCCGGTGCAGGTGTAGCCCCTGGATACCTCGATGTCGCACACGCTGGGGGTGCCGGTGGCCCGCCACGTCCCTTCGGTGGTGGAGATGACGGCGATACAGGTGTGCAGTTCGGCCTCGGTCAAAGCCCAGGCCGCGTTGTCGGAAATGGCGGTGATGGTGGTATCAAAGAGCCACAACTCCATTTCGGCGTCCTGCCCGGCGTCGTCTACCAGCACCACCGATTTGATGATGCCCCCCGCCCCGGAGGTGCGGGCCGCGTTAGTGAAGGTCAGCAGCCCGCCCACGGCATCACCCGCCGTATAAGCGCCCGCCGTCACGGTTGGCGTTTGGGTCAGGATCACGTCAGCCCCGCCCACCTCCCCGATGTGCGTCTCACCGGCGGCGATGCTGGTCACATCCACGTCGCCAATGTCCACGCCGGAGTTGGCCGCCAGCTTGCCGTAGGTGGCCGTACCCGCGCCCAACGTCACCGTCTCCGTCGCGGCGATGTCGATGTCGGCCAGGCTCATGCCGGCGCTCAGTGTGGTGGTGTGCCCCGTGGCGGTGATGCTGCCCGATACCCAGGTGCTCACCCGCGCCCGCACCTGTTTCAGCCCGGCCACGGCTATCGAGTACAACCCGGCGGCGGTGGCCGTGGTGGCCACGCTGCCGTCGTTCAGGTTGGCGGCCTGGACAGCGACCCAGTTGGTGTCGTCAACCGTGCCCTCCCAGGTGATGGTGCCTGAAAAGGTGCCCGTCACCTGCACGACCAGAAAGGCGCGGTCGGCGGTGACGATGGCTGTCCCATCACCGGTGGCCGCCGCCGCCGATTGCATGGTGACCGTCTTGGCGATCTTCGTCATAAATCACCTCGTTTGAAAAGGCGGGGGCGGATAGCGCCCCCGCCTTTGCTATTCTTTTTTGCTCGACTTCTTGGCCTTACCGGTCTCTTCTGGCTGTTCCGGCAGGAACTCGTCCGGTTCGGGATCGACTTCGACCCAGCCGGCGGCTTCAAGCTCCTTGTCTGGGCCGGGCGTCACTCTGCGCTGGCCCGTCCGGGCGTCGTAGTATACGATCATGCTTCACCTCGTCTCTATTCTTCGGGCGGATACTCCGGGGCTATCGTCACCCGTGGCAGGTTGGGAAAGGCGGCCTCCAGTTCCAGCAATAGCTCATCCCTAGGTCGCAACCGTGGTCAACATCAGACCCGCGTTGCCGCCAACGGTGATGGTGCCGTTGTTCTGGAACACGATGCCCCGGTCGCTGCTGTCCCAGTCACCCGCGCCGTGCAAAGCGCAATCGACCAGGTAGATACGACGCGGAGCGCCCATGCCGGCCGGGATGGCGAAGGCGGTCGTCATAGAGGTGCTGGACGTGTTCAGGAACAGGCAGTTGCGGAAGATATTGTAACGGTCGATGCCAGTGTTGTCCGCTACCTCGGCAAAGATGGCCCCGTTGTTCCCGGCGTACATAGTCAGGTCGCAGTCGATAAAGCGATTGCGGTGCGCTTCGCCATCGAATAGGATGCCGGCCATGCCGGTGGCGGCCGAGATGGTATCCACGCCGATGGTGCAGTTGACGAAGGTGTTCTCTTCGGCTCCATCCAACTTCAACGACGCGCCGCCGTCCACCGCCTGGGTGGCGTGCCCGCCGCCGGCGAAGTGGACGTTTTCGAAGTAGTTGCGCCCGCCGGTGACGGCCACGTTGATAAGGCTGGTGGCATCGGCCACACCCTGGAAGATGTAGAAGTTTTTGAAAATGCAGCCGGTGGCAGTGATGTTGAGCAGCGGCGAGGCCCCAGTCAGCGTCGAGAGTTGGAAGATACGCGCCCGCTGGGCGGCCTGGGTCGGCGCACATATGCCGATCAGGTGCGTATAGTTCTTGTCCCAGGTCAGGGCGGCCGTCATGTTGACGCCGGAGCCGCTGGCGATGTAGAACACGGTATCGTGCCGGTTGGCTATACACTTATCCTCGGCGGCGATGATGGTCGCCAGCGCCTTGTCGGGGCTGAGGCCGTCGTTGCTGTCGCTGCCGGTAGCCGCGTCCACGTAGTAGTATTTGGCGTCCTTGCTGTACGGCACGCCGGCCATAACCGGCACGCCGCCCAGCTCGAACACACGGTCGGGAAAGGTTGTCATTTGATTTTCCTCCCCTATGTCACGTTGTGCCCATAGCACCAGCGCCAATCTGACCAACCAAAAGAGTACCTCATATAGCCGCGGAACCGGGCCTCAAGCCGGAAGTCAGAAGTCGGGTCCATCTCGAATTCCAGCCCTACACGGTCGAGCCAGTTGAGGTACAGTTTGGCTAGCGCCGAGTCGATCACAAACCAGTTGTTGGCGTCGGTCAGGTAATCCCACACCACCACGTTGCTCACGATGCTCTTGACGTAGTTGATGGTGTTGGACGCCTCGCCCGATTTGTTGACCGATTGCACGACCTCGTAGGCTTCATCTTCCAACTCAGGCGGCACCAGGATGGTGTCGGGGTTGACGCTCACCAGTTGGCCGCGGTCGTCTTTGTACTCGCGCATCAGTTGGCGCGTGGCGACCACCGCCGCGTGGGAAAAGGCGGTCGTGCCGCTGTTATCCTGCGTGCTGGCGTTGTTGGGGCTGTAGGGGTGCGAGTCGGAGCACAGGGCCACCGCATCGCCGCCGGTATAGCTTGACGAAAAGGCGTTGTTGAACACCGAAGCGGCGTGCTTCTCGCGGGTGCGCATGGCCGACAGCGCCAGCCCCACCGGGCGCTTGTTGATGACGTTGTACTGGTCGTCATCTACCAACTTGCGCTCGACCTTGAAGCCCTGCACGTATTCCTTATGGGTGTAGGTGGTCTTATACAGTTGTTCGTTGTCGTCGTACTGGATCGCGCCTTCGTACTCGGTCCAGTCCGAGAAGCCGCCCATGCCCAGGTCGTGCTCCTCTGCCTTGTCCGACGTGGCGACGTTGAACAGGACGGGAATCACCGAGCGGGCGGCCAGCGCGTCACGCTGCACCTGGAAGATGCTGCGCAGTCCAGGCTCTAGCAGTTCTGCCCATTGTTCTGAGATTGCCATTGGTCATATCCTCCTAGGCGTTCCCGAACGTGGTGTCTGCAAAAACCACGTAAGCGAGCACGTTGCCGTCGTCGTCCAGTTCGCTCTTGTCCACCAGGATCATAGAGCCGTTGGTCAGGTCGTCGGCGTCGATGGTGTTCTTGTCTGCAGTGTCGATCTTTTTGGTGGCCCCCACCAGCGCCGTCGTGCTGGTGGCGTCCATCGAGCAGCGCCAGACCTGGTTGCGGGTGATGATGGCCGCCTTGCCCTTGGTGGTGCCGGCGGTGATGGCGGCAGCCGCGATGTTTTCCTGCATAACACACGATACCTCGGTCGTGGTGCCGGTCACGGCGTCGATGTACCCATCATCGGACTGGATCAGCATCAGATCGCCCTGCAAGTGGGCGGCTGCCGCGCCGAGGGTGAAATCCCTGATGACGGGCGTGGCGTTGGAGCCGTCCAGCATGTAGGCGAACTCAAAGCCTCTGGTTGTCATAGTTCTTTACTCCTTGCGTTTGTAGCGTAAGCCCTTGGCGTATTCCTCCGGGCTGATGTGCATTTTGCGTGCAGTTGCTAACTGCTCCTCGCTCAGTTGTTGGGCCGCCTGGTCCGTGGCCGATTTCCCGCCGCCGGCGCCGCCGTCCAAAGAAGGCGCGGCCCCTTTGCGGACCACCAGCCGCCCGGCCTCCAGAAGCGTCTTGACCGCCTCCTCGACGCCCGTTATGGCCCCGTCGTCGGTGATCTCCACCTCCGACAAGTCGGCCAGCATGTAGGCGTCTTCGGGATGGGCCACGTTGAGTTGCGCGGCCTGGGCCACGAACGCGGCCTTAAGTAGCCGCTCGTTGGCCGCGGCTAGGGCTTCATCGCGTGCGGCCTCGGCCTGCTCGGCCCGCTCGTGCGCTTTCTGGATTTCGGATTTTTGCGCTTCCTCGTGTTCGGCCCATTTCTCGGCCTGCTTCTTGAGATCGCCATAGTCGGCGTACTTCTCACGCTCACGTTTCAAGCGCTCTTTGACGATGCGGTCCAATTCTGCTTGTGAGAAGGTCTGTTCGGCCTGTTCGCCGCCGGCCTGCGCGTCGTCTTCCTTCTCCGGTTGCACGTCGGTCGTGCTTTCCTCTGCCACGTTACACCTCCGCGTTTTT
>CAYGBE010000192.1:0-3786 GCA_964348065.1 uncultured archaeon | reverse complement strand
AAGAATACTGTGAATGTCAGGCAAGTTGCGCGCGCGATGCAAACCGTTGCGTCTGCGTGTTGTTGTGAAAAACCGTAGGCAAGAAACAACAACGTGCAAAACGAGCGTAGAAGTAGTCGCGCGCGGCGCGCGCACTCTTGCCATCAAAGTTTAGTTTGCTGAGAATCTTCTTTCTTCCGCTTTCCTGCGGTAGAGATTGCATGTAACTCTCTAGAAATGTTCCTATAAATGATGCGAAGATCTTGGTCTATTGTGTTGGCTGGCCATCCTAACCATTTCATCCATGCTTTATCGAGCTCCTCCCTTAGTGAGTCCTCCTGGAATTGTAGAGGCAGCGTAGGATAATTCAATAATCTGTTTCTCTCAAATAATCTTCTTATCTCCTTTGAAGAAGAGTTAACATTCGGCACATAGAAAGTAGCCAAGTCCTCTTTCAAGAGGTCACAATAGCCGCCTTCTGTTTCTTTCCTAGATTGAAGAAGTTGTAGAACTCCGAAAACAGAATTTATCCATGCTGTAAGCATGAGAGCTTTCTCATTATTGCACCTTACAGAGTAGAACGTGTTGGGACTCACCATTTTTTGAGAGTTATAGAATGCCAGATGTGTTGTTCCTGGAGCGACGATGTTGAGTCTTTTTGCTATAAGAATGTGGCTACCGCACTTCTTAATTGATTTTGAAATATAATTATAATCAATACTAATCCCAGTCAAATCATGTAGATTCTTAGAGAAAATTCCCAAATTGGAAATAACGTAATCGCAGTTTGTGGGGTCGATGTAATATGTTCTAAAATAGGATCCACTATGAAGTGCTGGAAAAACATTCTTTTTCAAAACTTTGACCCGTTGGTCCATACATTCTACGCGAAGGAATGAAGGTTTGTCCTGAATCAATTTAAGCGTACGTGGTTCACTTGGTCGTTCCCTTCTAGGTCTCGAAATATAAATAGCGCTATAAAGTCCTCTAGGTTTTGGTTCAAATCCACGCGGCAAAACATGTCCAAGCCCTTCTTTCTTAACATCTTTTATCCCGAGATATTTGGAAAAGGTGGTGAGCTTACTTCCACCATATTGTTTTAATTTATCAACGAAATCGCTTATTTCGGCAGAATTTTCAGGGTGTTCAAAACCTACAATTGGCCAAAGATTATCAAGATTTCTTCGAATCGTTGATTGAGAAACCCTGAAAATGCTAAAATCGGCAGTTCTAATTACACTCTTGCCAACGGTTTGATTTTTTATATCTTCAACCAATGAAGGTATTTCGTCTAAACGCAAATCGTCTAGACTTCTATTTAGGTAGACGATCCGTCCGCTTGGGAAATGACTTTCCCCCTTACTCTTTTCTAAGACGACCAAGAAATCTCTAAAGGAAGCTGCTTCACTAAATGCAAATTCCTTTGTGCTTCGAACAACCCAAATCAGTGAATAATTTTGTTTTGAAAAGAGCCACTCTCTAACCTCTTCGCTTTTTGAACCTGAGAAGAACAACCTAGGCAAAACTGCAGCGATGCGCCCTCCCGGACGGAGCATATCATCGGCTAGAGATAGAAAGTACGCCCAATAATTTTGTAATTCCAGAAACGCTTTTTCACGTGAACCTAACATTCCTGGAAGATACCGTCTACTATCGGTAAAAGGCGGATTCATTATTATTAAGTCAAATTTCTTTGGAAAGCGAAGTTGTTCGTCAAATTGTTCTTGGGCGTTAGCTTTTTTAGTCATATATCGATCAAACAAACCTAACTGTGTTGGAAACCTAGCCGTCGGCTTTATATTGAGAGAATTTCCTATTCCGACATTCACGTTTTCTGTTTTTGATGACAAGTCTTGTAGAGTTAAATTGAGAGCTGCTAAGTGAGCAGCGAATGGCATTATGTCAACGGCGTATAATCTAGCTAAAACATCCTTATGGCTTTGCCTCGGCGTCATTTTTCTTAATGCATTATAAATGGAAACCAGAATGGTTCCAGAACCTACGGAGGGCTCCAGGACGTTATCAGGAGTGCCATCTACTGCTAGAGCTGCAAGAATTTCTGCTGCTACTGGTTTTGTGTAGAATGTCGCAAAGAGTTTACGAGTCACAAGGGGAAGAAATTCATGAAACATGCGGCCTAGTAAATCGTGAGACAGGGCTTCTGGTTTTAGGTTTCTAAATGCAATAATTATCTTGTTCACAGCACCCAAACATCGCCGAGACCGTTTTATCGATAGAAGCTTCTTCAGTACGTTGATTCGATAGACAGCCCTATAGTCTACGTCGGTTATGAGTTTGAAACTTTTATCAAGTTCTTGCAAAGAATTGATTTGTCTAAGCTTTGGAAGATTCAAAGTTGGTGAGAGCAAAAAATAAAGGAGAAGCTGATTGACAATTATGTAACTTGCAAGATCCGCAGCCGCCGATTGTAAAGTCTCGGGTTTTTTGCTCTTTTCAGGCCCAGCTAACACCTTAAAAAGTTCTATTTTTGAGACCACTTCTCCGGCCACAGCTGATTGGCTAGATTTACTACGCTTGATCTGAAAAGCTATGTTTTCAACACATTCCCGCAAAACACGCAATAACGTGTCCAAATCTGTTGGTTGTGGCCGCATTATTGCAGCGCGAATTGACTCGATAAAAGATCTTAAAGATGTTTCCGGGTAGTATTTTCTCTGAAATGGTGCTAGAACCAATGCTTCAAACGGTTGGTTGTATAGTATGAATTTTACATCTTCCTCATTTTCCACCTCCGCACGGGCTTCTTCAGGGTAAACTATGGTAATAGTTCCTGCAGATTGGGTAGCTTCGCGATAACCATCCGCTTGTCTTATCCCTTCCAGCAGTTTTCGATGACTTCCTATTTCAAGTTCCAAGACTATCCGAAAACCACTAATCAAATATGTTACATCTATCTGGGCCCTCTTTTTCGCAACAATAGATGTCTCAGTTGTATATTTTGCATCAAGTTCTCTTCCTATAATCGGAGCAAGCTCTTGTTTAAGCGTGAGTTCTGTTGCTTTCATTATTAGTAACTATGCAAATTGGCAATTATAAAATTCGTCATATTTGGATTAATAAGCAGGGTGCAATAAGAAGCGCTTATTCTCAAAATACTTAAGCTAAAAGTCCAGTATTGATACAAGGTAAACAATGTGACAGAAATCCATCCAGATATGGGTCATGGAGCAGATAGGAAATATTCTTTGTGGCGCAGAAATATCTTTCCAAGAATAGTTGACCGCAGAGACTGTTACACTACTGATATCGACTGGTTAGAATGGAGAAGGGGAAAGCCAGTAGCAATTATCGAATGTCGTAGAGTCAAAGGCAATCTAAAAAACTGTGAAGAGGCTATTTTGCATTTTAGAAATCTGAATAATGGTTTTCAATTAGAGGTATACGCAAGAATAGCTTTTGAACTAAAAATCAAAGCCTTTGTTGTAGCTATAGATGACAAATCAGAATTCAGTGATTCCTATAAAGATACAGAATTCTGTGTCGAACAAATAATACCTCCTGATGTTTGGCCTTCTGGTAGAATAGAATTGTCCAACCTTGTAACAAAAAGAATAGGGACTTTTACTGAAGGGGAATATGCTAGATTTATATCGAATTTGTGACCCTGCGTCAAACATTGACAGACAGTGACGAACAAACTTCGCCCGAATTAGCGTCTTTTGTCAGTGCGCGCGCTCATCAAATAGAGAATTCTTCTATCGTTAATATTGACAAATGTAAAATACGATTTGCATTCTCAATATGATACGATTCTATGCCTGAAGGTGAAACGAGTGAGAAAGCTCG
>CAYGBE010000191.1:0-3050 GCA_964348065.1 uncultured archaeon | reverse complement strand
ATGAAGATCATCTACAACTTCGTAAGTGTGGTTATGCAGATTAACCGTCACGCCGTGCTTCTCGGCAATGGCCATAATCTTGCGCAACAGATCGGCCTGAATATCAAGCTGCCGCACTGTCTTTTTCCGAGGCGCCGCCCCAACCGAAACCCCGAATGTCTTTCCCTTGAGTTTCGCTAAGTACCCAATCACAAGCTCCGCATCCTCCAGGACCGCCTCGTACTTATCTCGATTCCACATAGCCCCACTGAACGACGTCCCGATCACCGGCAATTCATATTTCTGCGAAAGCTCCCCGATACGCTCCACTGTCTCGCGTTTCCGCAGAACGTTATGCATCAGTTCAATCCCGTTGATCTGGGCGTACTTCAGATCGGAAAAAATCTGTGGCAATACCGGCGTAACGTTATACTCGGGCTGCTTAGCAGCATACACCCAGACATGTGCTCCCACTGTAATCCTTTTCTTGCTCGAATCGCCAACGGCCCCGAGTATTTTCCCACAGCAACCGATGGATGCAACCACAACAGAACCCGCTTGAAGAAAACAACGGCGCGTCAAAACGGACGACGAATCACGATTATAAATTTCCATAACAACTCCTACAAATAATCACATAAGATCCAGGGCCGTATAACGCATGTCCAACACATGGCTGCTGCCGCGGCATATTGGTTTTCTGGCTTCAAGTCCCCTTTCGAACATCCAGTAACATGCACTTATTTTCATATACAGACCTGCTAAATAATCAATATCCAATCAAATACTCCTTTTTTTCCTTTAATGAAACAACACACATTTTTTCTGTATCTTGGCTTGCATATGATTACTTTAATCTTCCGGCCATACAACTTGTGCTTCTCTAAAGGTTCATAGCTGAAGAATTCATTGCTTTTCAAAGCCTGGACGATTATAGCCGTATCTAATCCTCCACCGTTTTCGTAGCTTTTTCATCCAGTTCCGACTATTACGATGATCTCCTTGGTGTTGTTCCCTAACTGAGCTTGTACCTTCCCGGCATCGGCACCGGACGTATGGGCAACGGGCCAAACTCGTATGTCGGCGGCCTGAGGTCTTGTGTTGAATTCAACGCATCTTCCCATTCGATAATCTGTCCACTGTAAGTAGCCTCACGACCCATGATAGCCGTCAGAGTCGATTCAGCGAGCTGCCTGGCCTCGTTGATCGGTTGGCCCGAACGAATACTGTTGATCAAATCCTCATGCTCCTGGTGGTAAGGATTGTTGCGCGGGCCAGAGAACCGCCATTTCTTACCGCTTTTGAAGTCAATGCCCCATCCACGAAACAATCCAAATCGACCTGTACCTTTCGTACCAAGAAAGACTTCTTCAATGCGATTTGCGCAACCGTTTGTCTGCCGGTCCATGGCAAAACATCTTACGCCATTTGCGAACTGGTACTCCACGGCAAAATGGTCATAGATATTCCCGAACCTGGGGTCCGTGCGAACCTGCCGGCCGCCCATGGCAAAAGCCCGTGCAGGATGTTCGCCCAAGACCCAGTTGATGACGTCTAGGTTGTGCACGAACTGCTCGACAATGAAATCACCTGACAACCATGTGTAATAGAGCCAGTTTCGCAACTGGTCCTCCATGTCGGTCCAGGAAGGTTGCCGCTTCACTGACCACAGTTCACCCTGGCTCAAGATGGCCTCGCAGGCAATGATATCACCGATCATACCCTCCTGAATACGGCGAGTCGTCTCACAAGAACCATTCTCACGGCGACGCATGGTTCCCGCGCCTATTGCCAGCCCCTTTCTTCGCGCAATTTCGCCGGATTCGATTACAGAGCGCACACCCGTTGCATCGACGGCCACCGGCTTCTCCAAGAAGGTGTGCTTGCCTGCCTCGACGGCCGCGCGAAGATGGGCCGGTCGAAAATTGGGCGGGGTGGCCAGGATCACGTAGTTGACGTCTGGCAGATGCATCACTTCCTTGTAGGCATTGAAGCCAATGAAGCAGCGATCCTCTGAAACCGGCATCCCGACCTTCTGTAATTGCCCACGACAGTGTTCCAGGCGATCCTTAAAAACGTCTGCCAGAGCTACGATCTGTACACCTTGAGCGGCTACACGGGCACCTTCAGCGGCATCTTCTGTATGGTAGGTATCCGTCGGATAGATCACCTCCGTAGCAGCTCGTAGGGCGTCGAGCGCTGCTCCGGTGCCGCGACCACCACAACCGATCAAACCGATTTTAATCGCTCCGGTGCCGGCTGCATAGGCTTTGGCTTGTAGACCGGCAGTCAACGCTGTCAGAGATACTGCCGTAGCCGAACTCTTGAGGAATTGCCGACGTGAAATCTCTTCTTTTTTTGTTCTATCTACTTTCATTGATTATCCTTTCCGTCTTCAACTACAATCAAGCTTTCCCAAAAACCTCAGGCTCAATAATACTGGATACTACCTTAAGTTTCAAGACTTCCTCTTACTGATCCGCCGATTTGTACTGTTAAAAGCAAAACTTTTCAGGTAATGGATTTTGAACTCTAAGCGTCTAGCGTGACAAGATACTTGTGAGTTGACCTATTTACCTTTGGACAAAGGCTGGTAGCTTGAGACAATGTCAGCCCTTCATTTGTTCTTGAATCGGTCACCTATGAAGAGCTCAAAGTCAAATAATAAAAATGCCTGTCGCCACAATTTTTGCTCGAGGCATCCTTCCATAAGGGATGCGCGATGTCCATTTAAGCCGTTTATGCAAAATCTTAAACGTCTGATTAAAATCAGCACCGTATACTTAATCCGATTTCACACTAAAAATTATGTAGAAATACTCATATTTTCGCAAAAATTAACATTTTTTAGGACTCGATATAGGCAAAATCAACATTTGTGGAGACATTTTGGTGACAGGATGTCACCTGGAAATCAGGGTGTTTTTCAGCTCTTGAAAGATGTGACTTTTCGAAGAATTCTGGGATTTAACTACTCGCGAAAATGGGGCTATTTTTCGAATGTCGATGACTTTATGCAAACTTCACGTAAGGCCAACAACCACTCTAATCTAAGAAGACTATTGTACTTA
>CAYGBE010000190.1:0-3332 GCA_964348065.1 uncultured archaeon | reverse complement strand
TTGCCGTTTAGGGGGAATGGGGATGTAAGGAAAAGCGGGTCAAAAGGGTATGCGGGTTAAGGTTTTGCGGATCCGAAGGAGAGATGCGGGTCAAGGTTAGGAATTACTGTGCTGCTGGCAGCTGGTAGGTGCGCTATAATAGTGGAGTTAATTACGTGATTAAAAATAGAATGGATCTGTACTTCACAGAACAGAACAGAACTATACTATATAGCAATTGCTATTGGCCGTTATCTGCCAGTTTCTGGCACTCTTGGAATGCTTGGAATACCGTATCGATATCGAACTGTACTCTCGAAAGGGAAGCAAGCTTATCCACGTAGGCTTGTACTATGGGGTGTGTATTCACCCAATCTGTACCTTTTCCCTCTTTTCTTGCTTCCTCCCATATGTCTTGGTTCAGCGTGAAATGGAATTTTCCGCTCTTGAATAGAGCGAATGAAGTTGGGGGCTCTGCCTCCCATACCCCCGGGGTTTTTTGAGGCATAGGAGGCAGCTCTGGATATTCTGATAAATAAGAGGTGGGGAAGCACCGTGGCTTCCCCGGGCGGAATATCCGTCGCAGCCTCATCCGGTTATCCCTCGGCGGGTCGCTCCCCAGCGTTGCCCGTCTCTGTTTCACCGGATGGCAGTCAGTATAGCTGCCGAGCACTTTGCTGTCAAAGTAGTGTGTTGGGTCAGATGACTGGGACCATCGAAGATGCTTGAAGATCTGGGAGGTACTCAAGGTCCACTTGGCTCCCGAGAATCGATTGTAGGCCATCCTCGAGAGGGTTTTTTGGGATGGTCGATGATCATACTGAAGTCTTCGGATACTCATAGCGATTATACGCTCACCAGCTCCTTCTTTTCGATCGCCGCCTGGCGGTTTCTCCTCCTTTGTTCCCGAGCTTCCTGGAGTTTGCGATCGCGCTCGGCAAAGATCACCTCCGCCCGTCCCAGGAGCTTGTCCAGAGGGGTGACATACCCGATAGTACTGTGAAGCCGCACGGTGTTGTAGCGCTGGACGAACTGTTCAACCAACTTGCGGCCATCCTCCAGGCTCAAGGGAGTCTTGGGACGGATGCATTCGGCCTTCAATGAGGAGTGCCAACGTTCCAGCTTGCCATTGGATTGCGGATGCCCAAAGGAAGTACGCACGTGGTTCATTCCACACAGCCGGACAAACTCCTTGAAATCCCGGGCAATAAACTGGGGACCGTTATCGGTGATGATTGTGGGCTTCAGGCCGGGAAACTTCTCCCGAGCTCGCTGGATGATGATCTCTACATCGGGCTCTTTCATGCTTTCTCGGATCTCCCAGTGCACCACATAGCGGCTGTAGCCGTCCAGGATCGCGCACAGGTAGTAGAAGGTTCCGCAAATATTGATATAACAGACATCCACATGCCAGTGTTCGTGCGGCCGGGTGGGTTGCTGGAAGCCTGTTCCTTTCTTGGAGGCTGTTCGGTTCCATCGCTGCAACAGCCCCGCTGCCTTCAGGACCCGATAGGTGGAGCTGGGACTCACCGCTACAAGACCGGCATCCAGCATCATGAAGCTCAGCCTGCGGTAGCCTTCGGTGGGATGAGACCGATAAAAGGCGATGATGGCTTCCTTCTCCCACGGCTCCAGCCAGAAATCTCGAGGGATCCAGCCGTTGTGTTCATTCACCCTTCCATACCGCCTCTTCCAGTCGTAAAACTTGCTTGTGGGTATACCCAGCCGATGGATAAATCGACCCGTAGGCATTTCTGTGCGATCCGACCAGTAGCGTACGAAATCCACCACATTGTCCCGCGTATCGTGAGGAACCCAGGTGGCCCTCAGATCTCCCCAAGATTTTTTTTTAGCTTGATGTGCTCTTCCATCAGTTCGGAGAGCACCTCATTCTTCTGACTGAGTTTTTGCTCAAGCTTGGAAACCTTTTTCTCCAGTTTGCTAGTCTGAGAATCGTTGGAAGCTTGAAAGGCAAGGTACCCCTTTTCGAAAAACGCCTTCTGCCAGCGATAGAACACTGATGGGTGTAGTCCATATTGATCGCAGATGTCTGATAGCGGTACTCCTTCAATGAGATGTTTTTTCAAGATCGCTACCTTCTGCTCCGGTGTATGAAATTTCTTCTTGCTCTTGGCCATGGTTCCCTCCATTGTGATATAGTGTTATCTCAAAAGAGGGAAAATTCCTATTCCAACTGAAGCAAGACACCAACTCATCATGTCATATACCTCGTCAAGACACCGTATACTTGATGCAGGTTGTGGCAGCGGCCGAATTTGCGTTCCTTTAGCAATGCGAGGCATGAGAATGACGGGTGTGGATTTGTCTCCAGATATGATCAATGCTGCAAAAAAGTATGCGGAAAATAAGAGCTGTTGCATAGCCTTAAAGGTAGGAAGTTTGCTCAATCTTCCGTTTGCCTCACATTCGTTCGATCGGATTTTCTGCTTTCGTACTTTCAATCACCTTTTAAACCGAAAAGAACAGCTTTGCGCACTAAATGAAATGCTCAGAGTACTGGATGTCGGTGGTATCGCGATGGTCGAAGTGAACGATGGCGAATCCAAAGAAAAACGTGAGCATCTTCGGCTGCACGGACGCGGAACTGACGGACGAGTGGTAGACTTGCCCGTGGAAGACCTAACCAATATCGGCTATATCCATGATAAGACGACTCTTGAAAGTTTAGCGGATGAAAGTACCGCTATTCGTTATAAAACGAAATTCGTAAATATAGCGCATCGAAGACGTATCACTCTTTGGTTATGGAATTAGGTGAAGTATCGAAGCAGCGAGTGGTTGTTTTTCTGTTCTGAGATCGTCATAATTTTGCTAGCGAAATAGAAATAGTTGGAGGTATAACATAGCGCTTCACAGAGACGCCTTCTCGGCGCTGTCGCGCCTGCGAGGGCGCTCGTAAGCTTAACGTTAGGCTGAGTGAAATAGAGAAGGACTAGCCATCGAAACCTGAAGCTGAACCTCCCGCATGGATTAGGTCGGTCCTCAGATAGTGGCAATTAATGCCTGTCGAATCCCAGGAGCATCCAATGACCAAACTGGAAATACAACTTGAGAGACTCCGCTCGCCCGAGATCCGCGACCGCATCGAGCATGGATGGAGGACCGTGTTGTTCGCGTGCGGCGCGGTGGAGCAGCATGGGCCTCATCTACCGCTCTTCGTAGACACCGAGTTCGGAAGCCGACTAGCGGTGGAGGTCGCCCGACGGCTGGGTCGTGTATTGGTGGCTCCGACGATTCGCATAGGGTGTTCGGAGCATCAAATGGCGTTCTCGGGAACGATCTCACTCCGGCAGGAGACCTTCGAGACCATCGTCACAGACTACGTGACCAGC
>CAYGBE010000189.1:0-2537 GCA_964348065.1 uncultured archaeon | reverse complement strand
GTCCGGTGACCGGCGAGCGCTCCAACAGCATGCATGATGAAATCACGGCGGCACCGCCTTATTGGGTAACACTAACGCGCGAAGGCAACACGATTACAGGTTACTCTTCGGCCGATGGTGTTGAATGGGTGCAGCAGCCTGATGGTACTGGCGGCGACATGACCACGAACCCCGTGGACATTGAAATGGCCGCGGACGTTTACATTGGCCTGTTTGTTACCTCGCACGCAAGCGGCGAGATACGGACATACACGTTCGACAACGTGAGTCTTGCGCTGCCGGAGGGATGGCAGAGCCAGGATATAGGCACCACCGGTGGTAGCGTTGCTAAGATTGACGGCACATGGATCATTAGCGCCGATGGGACCGACATCTGGGGCAACTCGGATGAGTTCCACTATGCGTACAGGGAGCTGACCGGCGACGCTACAATACAAGCACGTGTCATCGACAATGGCGAAGGCTCAAACACCTGGGCCAAGGGTGGTGTCATGATCCGTCAAAGCCTCGACGGCGATTCCATCAACGTTAGTGGGTTTATCACCGGCGGCAGTGGTGACGGCGGCCAGTTCCAATGGCGTTCCGTCAAGGGGGATAGTTCCTCTTCGAACCGCACGCTGACTGGTATCGCCCCGCCCTACTGGGTCCGACTGGTTCGCGAGGGCGACACCTTCACGGTCTTCTTGTCACCCGATGGCGTCGAGTGGGCCCAGCAAGGCGCGCCTCCGGCGGTTATTGAAATGACGGATCCGGTCCTCATCGGTCTGGCCGTTACCTCACACGCAGCCGGCGAGGTGCGGACCTTTACGTTCGACAACGTGAGTATATTATTCCCTGATATTACTGCACCAGGTGATGCAATTCAGGGTGTTCCGAATGATGGAGACTGGCCTGGTGCTGAAACGCCCGACTTGGCCATCGATGATAACGTCGAGACGAAGTACCTGCATTTCAAAGGCGATTTTGACCCCGATCCCGGAACAGGTGGCGCTGGTTTCCAGGTTACACCTGCAGCCGGCCCGACTATTGTGACCGGACTGACTTTAACCACAGCCAATGATGTTCCCGGTCGTGACCCGATTGCTTTTGAGCTCTCCGGTTCTAATGAGAGCATCGATGGACCGTATGAGTTGATTGCCAGTGGCGATATCGTCGATTTTGCCGGGGAGGCAGAGTGGCCGCGCTTCACGATGAACGCAACACCGATTTCGTTTAAGAATGACACAGCATACGCTCACTATCAGCTTATATTCACGGCCATTCGAGGCCCGGTAGGCGGCTCTGTGAATAGTATGCAGATCGCCGAAGTGGAGCTATTAGGAGTCCCAGCTCCTGCTGCTCCAGAACTCGTGGCAGCATTTGCTTTTGGTTCCAGGCTGCTCGAATGCCCCACCTTCAACGATCCGAGCGTGAATTATACTATGGTACTCCACGAAAGCCCCGATGCCGTGCAATACGACGCAGGTAGAGGATACGGCTATGAAGTGCTATATCCGGTGGACTCGCCGTTCGGCGACAGGGGCGGATATGGAGTATTTGGTCCTTTCGATGACTCGCCCAACAACAGAAACCAGTTCGCGGACGAGTGTCCGGAAGAGCTCTATGATTCCTTCATAGGAGCCAAGAGTTTCAGCAGCGAAGTCAGCATGGCTACTATGGGCGATATGGATACCCCCTCCCCTATTCCGGAAGGAATCATTTTCCGCGTTGATGTTCCCAACGGCTTATATCGTTTTGTGGGAGCCTTTGGTGACGCGGACAACGTACACGCTCATCGCATACTGGCTGAAGACGGCGGATCAGGACTTCCTGAGAACATCGGTGCAAATCATGTCGTCTTGGTGAGCAACCATGATCAGGCCCAGCAGACCATAGGCGAACCAGATGCGGCCGAGCCCGGTGAGGGAGTCTATGCTCGCGTGGGATTTGATGGTTTAATCCCGCCGCCTGGAGACGGAGTAGCTCCCAGTCCTCAGTTCGTAGACATGGATGAGAACGGTATGGCGACGGACGCTGGTGCAAATAGTCCTATGCTTGAGGTCACTCAGGGCTACATCCGCATTCACCAGCTTCAAGGAAACTCCAATGATGGCCCCGGCGGTCCGAGGGACGCCAATGGTGGAGATGCTGTGATCCTGGAACTGTGGATGGTTGAGTAGTAGCCTCCGGAGCCTATAGTTCTGAAGGACTATGCTTTGCTGGCATTGGCTTGATGAGTCAATGTGGCTATGGCATATAGCATAGAAGAATGAGTTAAGGGGGTTTGGGGGCACTGTAAGTGCCCCCAAACCCTTACTATTTAAGTATTATCTGGACGGGCCCATAAGAGCTGGTAATCAGCATGTAAAGCCGGAGTAGGAAAGCAGAAGCGCTCTAACACACCATGTATTACAGGACTTCTCGTTAGTAAGGTCCAGAGAATTAGGCTATACAGGGATTGATTCTACGCAACTTATGTTGGGCAACTGCCTCTTCCAGCCATCCGGTTATGGCGGGCTTGTAATCGTAATCATTGAGGTCGCGTAGGTCATCAGGGT
>CAYGBE010000188.1:0-5563 GCA_964348065.1 uncultured archaeon | reverse complement strand
TACGGATTTTGATGGTACCCCCAAAACGGAGCGGGTTATGGGCTTTTCCTCGAGGATCTATGACTACTACGGTGTCCAAAAGGATGATCTCCTCATGATTTGCAACGTCAACGGGATCAATCCGATGACGATCGATGCTGCTGAAGAAGCCAAGAGGCGAGGGATCAGAACCATCGGCGTCACCTCGGTTGAGTTTGCAGAGCAAGCAGAGCCGAATATCCCCAACAGGCATCCCAGCAACAAGAACCTCCACGACCTGGTTGATCTCGTGATCAACGCCCATGTCCCGGTCGGCGATGCACTCCTTGACGTACCTGGGGTTGATGTGAAGGTCGGGCCGGGTTCGACGTATCCGATGATTTTTATCGCAAACTCCGTGGTGGTCAGAGCGATTGAAATCGTTGCTCAAAAGGGGCATGAACCGCCCGTTCTGCTATCCGGCAACATAAAGGCCGGTGAGGGATACAACAAGAAATATCGGGATAAATACACGATGCGTATCAGGCATTTTCAGTAAGGGGAGGGGGCAAGCGCGGGCTTGCCCCTTCTAGCGCAATCAATGATCCGAATTTCCTTTCAAGGTTCGCAGTTTCCCTCTGATGATCAGTTCTTCGAGTTCTCTCCTCTGCATCTTTCCTTTGGGGATATCCGCGATCTTCTCCCCCTGCCACAAGACCACAAATCGATCTGCGATCGGATAGATGTGTCTGATGATGTGGGTGATAAAGATAATCGAACGTCCGAGCTGCTCCCTTGCTCCCTCCACGTATGTAAGGACCTTTTGTGTCTCTCGGATCGAGAGCGCACTCGTCGGCTCGTCAAGAACCAGTAATTCACCGCCAAAATGGATGGCCCTACCAATGATGACCGCTTGCTGCTCGCCTCCCGACAAAGTGCCCATCGGCCGATCGAAGGAAGGAATATGGATACCGAGTTTGGCCGTTGTTTGCTGAGTAATCTCATTCATTTTTTTCTTGTCTAGTATTCTGATAGGCCCGATATTTCGTCTAATCTCTCTCCCCAAGAAGAAGTTCTCCCAGATATTCATTTCCGCTATGGCCGCGCCGCGCTGATGCACAGGTTCGATCCCTAAAGACCGTGCGACTGCCGGATTGGGTATCTCTGTTTTTTGACCCCTGTAGTAGATCTCACCCGAGTCCGGCCGATGTATGCCCGCCAGTACTTTGATCAACGTACTTTTACCCGCCCCGTTGTCCCCGACTAGTCCGATGATTTCCTTCTGATTCACTGTGAAGTCGACGTTCTTCAACGCCTGTATTTCTCCAAAGCTCTTGGATATTCCACGCATTTCAACCAGTAATGAATTCTCTTCCATTTCAGGAACTCCTCGTAGCTTCGATTCTATTCACTTCTTCTGTAGGTTTCACCAATCATTCTTGACAGTCGTTCAACTCGGGGAAATGCAATCAACGCTGCCAGCACAGCTAGATAGGGAATCATCAAGAAGAAGTAACCCCCCCCATGGACGACAAATTGCTTTGCCCACGGAACATTGTGCAACCACAGGGCGATACCTTCAGACAGGCCAAAGATGAAGGCAACCTCCATAGCCAAAAAGAGGTCCAGACCGCTGAAGACCAGGCAAGCCAGTGCGATGAATCCGCGCCCTTGAGCGACATCTTTGGTGACAACACCGAGGTAGTCAAGGCTCAAATAGCTGCCTCCAAGGCCAACCAGAGCTCCCCCGACCGTGCAGGCGATGATTCTGATCCTGTAAACGTCGATCCCTGAAGCATCCGTTACAAAAGGGTTGTAACCTGCAGCTTTCAATCTCATACCAAATCGAGTATTCTCGATGACAAAATCGATAAGGACGATAAGCCCCACGGTCAAAAAGAAAATCCAGCTGAGAGAACCAACAGATGTGTGAAATCGCGGAATTCGAAGTTGATCTGAGCTAATGATGTGGAACCCCGGCGTTTTCCAAATAGTAAACAGGAATAAGGCAACAAAACCCAATGCAATGATGTTGATGCCAAATCCGGCAATCAGCTGGGTCCCTCTCCCATAGGTGGCCACGATGGCAAAAAGCAACGCAACCGCTGCTCCGATGATTACGCCTCCCAGGATGCCGATCATGAAACTCCAACCCAATTCTGCAGCATAAACGGCAACAAACGAACTGACAATCAGGATTCCTTCTATACCTACATTGACGAGCCCGCCTCTCTCATTGAGTATCTCCCCTGTCGCTGCCAAGGCAATCGGTGCCATGGCGTTCAAAGCCAACAGCAACAAACCAAGGATCTCTCTCGTCTCCATGACGAGGGCAAGGACGAGAAAAACCAGTCCAATGACCGCTCCCAAGATGATCTTCTCGTCTCTCCTCCACCTAAATCGGTTCAGCAATCTTCTTCTCATCCTTTCTCTTTAGCTTTCGTACCTCCTTTGAAAGCAGCCGATATGTTTCTGGCAGAGCAAACGAAAAAATGATGACCCCAATCAGGATATCTGTCGCTTCAGGCGCCACCCCGACTTGCTGGATAGTGAATCGAGACGTTCGGACAGCACTGACAAAAAAGGCGGACACTATGCACCATACTGGATGGTTTCTGCCGATCATTGCCACCGCAATACCCAAAAAACCCATCCCTCTCATGCCGGAAAGCTCGCCGGTGACAGTCCAGAGGGGCGGCGTTCCTGCAGTCAGGACACATCCAGCGAGACCTGCTGAAGCGCCTCCAATGGCAAAGGAAAACGCCATTATCAAAGACGTATTGACGCCCGCGCTTCGTGCCGCATCAATATCAAAACCTGTGGCTCGAATATGCTGCCCCGACTTTGTGTGCCACATGGTCACATAGACAACAAGGGCGAAGGCGATGCCGACAAACAAGACGATGGTCAGAGGCCCTCTGGGAACGAGCACCGGAAAACGAGCACTCGGAGAGACCTTGACAGCGAAAGTACCGTACGCGACACCGAGGTCCCGCAGTGGCCATGTGATAAGGAACCCCATAAAGAACAGGGCTGTCCAGTTCATCATGATGGTGGAAACAACCTCATGGACTCTCCTCTCCGTTTTCAAGTACGCCACTGGGAGAGACCAGATGATTCCGGCCATGATGGCACTCATCAGAACGACCCCATGATGGAGTCCAGGAGGAAGATCAAAATAGGCGCCCGTTGCAATTGTTGCCGCCGCCCCCATCATCATGGCGCCTTCGGCATTAATGTTAAACAGTCCACATCGGTAACCTGTGGCGAACGTGATCGATGTGAGGATAAGCGGCGTGGTCCCCGATAGGGTTTGCAGGATACCAGGGCGGGTAAACAGCGAACCTCGGACAGCCTTGTAGAACACCAGGATCGGATTGAAGCCGTTCATGAGAACGATTAAGGCCACCACGGCCAGGCCGATCAGGACGGTCACGCCGATATTTCCGAGTGCCTCGAAATCTCCTGGACCAAAGAGCCGTGATCTTATGGGTTGCGACTCATAACGTGCCGGCTCCGTCACGACTTTGCCCTCTCCCATATCGATGTCACGCAGCCTGAATGATCCATGCAGTCGCATCATTCAGGTTACACATTGTATGCACAAGGTAGTCTAAACTTGCTAAGTCTCGCCATTGCGCTCAACTAACAAGGACGCACTCGCCTCTCTGACACCTGAGCCTATCCCCCTCACCCTTGCCGTTCGGCCGAGCGCTCGGCTGGGCTCGTCGCAGGCTCACGTCGAGGCCCTCTCCCCCGTGGAGGAGAGAGCAGGAGTGAGGGGGGGCCGAGCTGAAAAAAGCTTACAATGAGTCAAGGCAGGCCTGTTCTCGTGTGTAGAGGATATGGTTGTGACGGCTTTGATTTCAGAGGCAGCCCCGCAAAAGAGCAGGGCTACCCCTAGGTCCATCATCCGTACATCTCGCGAAGTTTTTTGATATCGTACTTGACGGGATCAGCCGATGGCTTTGGGATCTCCACTTTTCCGTCACGAATCGAAACCTCAAGCTCCTTGATCGCCTTCCAGAACCAGTCAGGATGTGCGGCCCGTAGCTTGTGATAGTCAGCCACGATTTGGGGAACCTTACCCGCCTGGATTCCTCCCGTCTTTAGCCCAAAATCCAGGAATTCCTCCAATATCTCTTCGTCGCTCAAAGCGACGCCGTTGTTCTTCAAGTTCATGACGAGCGTTCCCTGGCTCCTCTTGACCGCCTCCCTGAACTTGCCTTCATAGACGAGCCTACACGCCTCAAGAGCCGCCATATCCACCCGCTTCATACCGCTGGCAATGATATGTGGGTTAATCCAATCCTGATCCGCATCGACGCCGATACCAAAAGGAGGCTCGGTGAATCCGATATTTCTCTCTTTATGGTAGTCTGCGACCGCGCTCAAGACACCAAGCCCAGTTCCCCCTGCTACCTGATACACAACACCGGCGCCCTGATCCAGTTGGATGGTTGTGGCAGCCTTCCCCTTTGCCGGGTCATCGAAAGTCCCCGTATAGGTCCATAGAATCCGTTCTCTTTTTGGCGTCTTGACAAATCTCTTGCCGGCAAGCAGATCTGGGTGATGCTCCTCAAGCCACTTGAGACCCCAGTCAACGCCCCACTTGTACCCAACCTCAAAATCGTGGAGAATTGCCCCCTCTGTCCCGAGTACGAGGCCTACATACGGGGTGTCGTGGTGAATGGCAATAAAGGCGGCTAGAGCCCCTGCTAAAGCTGACATTTCCTCCTGATTAAAGACGAGTCCAAGCACCGCGTCATTACCCGGATCTCCAGGTTTAAGGTCTGGTCGCGTATCCATTTGCGCGTAATTCTGGTCGGGGTAGAGATTCGCTACATTCCCCAGCGACTCGACATAGGCCCATCCATTCGATAAGATCAGGTCGTACTCACCCGATCCCGCCATACTCGTCAGGAGTGAAAGGATCTCGCTCGAGGTGCTGACCAACAGGGAGTAGTCTTTCACGTACCCCTTTTCCTTGGCAATCTCCGCTCCTCTCCAAGCCAAATCATTCCATCCCAAGTCTCCTCGTCCGCCAACGCCCAGAATGAGAGCGAGTTTAATGCCTGCCTCTTTTCCCCGAGCTCCTCCTCCAAGAACGACGACCATGGAGATGCTCAGAATCAAGATTAACGAGCATACCAATAGCGCTTTTCTCATTTTAGTTCCCTCCTCTGAGCCGATTTTTTTCGGTAACTGCTAAATCTCATCGAAGCATGGCACCGAACACCTCCTTTCCGATGTACGCAACCAATGAGCATTCAATTTCCATTTCCCTTCCAAGGGTCACCTCCTTTCAGTTTGTGTATTCAGCCTTTCACAAAATTCCCAACATATTGATTATGCTTGAGAAATTGAACTACTATTTTTTGACTTCACCTCCACATCCCAAACCCTTGTCATTACTGGCTTTACAAGGACCACGTTTGTTGCGAATAACCTTTATGCCCCATTCTGAAGGTCGGTGAGGTGAATTCTGGTAGGGGTCGGATTTATCCGACCCGCTTTCATAGAACGTTTCAAATCTCATTACTTCCGTCAAAGGATTGTTCTGTATATATTCTCTAATCTTGAACAAAGCAGCATCATTCCTTAT
>CAYGBE010000187.1:0-2520 GCA_964348065.1 uncultured archaeon | reverse complement strand
CCCAGCAAGGCGGTAACGATACCCACTGGCAACTCAACGGGAGCCAGTACGGTGCGAGCCAAATCGTCGGCCAGTACCAGCAGCAAGGCGCCAAGCAAGGCACTGGCCGGGATAAGGCGGTGATGGGCTGCGCCGAAAAGGAGCCGGGCTGCGTGAGGGGCGACGAGACCCACAAAACCAATGATGCCCCCCGCCGCAACCGCCGCAGCCGTGGTCAGGCTGGCGGCAGCCACCAACCCGCCACGGGCACGCCGTATAGGCAAACCCAGACTTTCGGCCGTCTCTTCATCCCAAGCCAGCGCGTCCAACGGGCGCGCCATGAGCCACAGAGCCATCACCCCGAACAACAGATAAGGCGCACTGTTTCTTAAATGAGGCCAGCTCCGGCCCGACAGGCCACCCATTGTCCAGGTAAAGACCTCGTGTAACGTTGAATCCCTGACCAGCATCAACAGCGAGGTGATGGCAGTAAGCAAAGTGCTTAACGCTGCTCCGGCCAGCAATAGCTCAATAGCGGATGCCTTGCCTCCCACTTCGGCGATGAAATAGACGATGAACACGGCCCCCAGGGAGCCGAAGAAGGCGGCCACAGGCACCGGGCCAAAGCCAATAAAAGACCAGGTTAGCCCGGTGACGATGGCCATGGTAGCTCCTAAAGCTGCCCCACCTGAAGCGCCCACCACGTAGGGATCGGCCAATGGATTGCGGAATAGCCCCTGAAAAGCGGCTCCGGCCGCCGCCAATCCTGCGCCAATGATGGCAGCCAGCAGAACGCGGGGCAACCTTAAGTCACGCACAATGGCGACATCGGTGGGCTTGACGCCTATGCCTGAGGGATGGAGCAAGGCATCCACCACCCGGCTGGGCGGCAAAAAGACGGCGCCCACACCCAAGCTGAACACTGCAACCAATACCAGCAGTGCCAATAACAGAAGTATAAAGAAAGCAAATCGGCGTGAACTCATAAGACTTGGAAGGTTCGTCCTTACTCAAAAAGATCAGGGTAGAGAGCCTCCGCCATGACCTCCAGTACCTGGGCCAGGCGCGGCCCGGATCGGGAGACCATATCACCGTCAAACAAGTAAATGCGACCATTCTGCACGGAGTCAATCTGATCCCAACCAGGGCGTTGGGCCACCTTATCGATGGTCAGTTTTTCGCCCATCGTATCCGCTCCCATGATCACCTCCGGATTTCGCCCTATCACCACCTCGTCACTGATTTGTGGGTACTCCTCAGTGACATCGGCGAAGATGTTGACACCGCCCGCCAACTCAATCAACTGGCCGGTGAAGGTAGACGGGCCAGCCGTCATGCGGGGCTCGTCGAAGACTTCCCAATAGACGGTCAGGCGATCCTCTTGGGGAATGGTGGCGACCTGTTCCGTAACCGCTGCTACGCTACTCTTCATGTCTTCCACAACCTGGGCGGCCTCTTCCTCGTGTCCTGTCATGCGGCCTACCAGCTCGATTCTGGTGTACACGTCATCCAGCGATTTGGGATCAAGTGAGTAGACCGGGACGTCCAGTTGCTCCAAGGCTTCGATCACCGGTTGATGTATCTCCCCGACGGCCAACACCAAGTCGGGCTCCAGGGCGATGATCTTCTCGACGCTGATGGTCTTGGCAGAGAACCCCCCGATTTGCTCTCGGTCCTGAGCTTCGGGCGGATAGTTGCAGTACTGGGTCACGCCTACCACTTGGTCGCCAGCGCCAACAGCAAAGAGGATCTCGGTGTTGGAAGGAGCTAGTGACACGACGCGTTGGGGCAGGGCGGATAGGGTGACTTCGCGCCCCAAGTCGTCGGTGAGTGTGAGGGGAAAAGGTCCGGGCGTCGCTGTGGGTGGAATGGACGTAGCCGCAGGCGGCACCGGGGTGGGCGCACAAGCGGTTATTGCGACAGTCAAGAGTGCTGCCAACAAATATAGCAACAAGATACGATATTTCATGGTAGTTAGAATACTCCTCTACGAGTCTTGGCTATCAAGAAACGCCAGATAGCGTTATGGTCAACTAAAAAACCCGACACGCCAGGTCGGGTAAAAGCGAAATCCCCTTGTGCTTGACAAGGGGGCAAATCCACAGATGGTAGATTATGCTCTCACCCCCTTCCGCGAAGTTGATTGAGCCCCATAGAGGCGGGCGTCCTGGCTTGGACAGTAGACGGTAGACGGTAGACGGTAGAGCCGGAAAGAAGCTCTCTGACTACTGACTACTGGCTGCTGACTACTGACCCTACAGTTGCGGGACAGCGCCGGACTTCACTTGCGCCGCGTTTCTGAGCTACTACGCAGTGCAGGTGTCACCGGCTTCGCCTTTAAGCCCTGGCATCCGGGCCAACGGGCACCTCTAGGCTATTGTATTCAGTTGTTCACGTGGTGGCTACTCAGCTCCAGGTGCCAGGCACCTGAGCAGTTACTTGACGTGAAGTATATCACAGCAGGTGAGTCCAGGCAAGCGGAACTTTGGGAGCCAGGACAATCACATTAGCACAAAAAGTTTGAATCTCCGTCCTTTTTGC
>CAYGBE010000186.1:0-2759 GCA_964348065.1 uncultured archaeon | reverse complement strand
GCACAACGAGACGATGGCTCAAAAGGTCAGCAAGAAACGCCTCTACAAGTACGTGGAACTTCTGAGGGACATTGGCTGGGTAGACACCACAGAAGATCCCGCAGATAAGAGGAGGCGCCTAGTCTATCCTATAAAAGGGCCCGAGAGTCGTCTCTACTGTTCGCTGAGACAATCTACACCCTTCTTCAGTGAGAAGAACTTCAGAAACTGGCTGCAAGACCTCAAAAATTATTCCTCCCAAGAAAACATTTTCATATATGACAATTTAGAGAACCGCGAAAAGCACGCTATCGGTGGAAATCCCAGCGACGATCTGGAGAAACACTTCATACAAAAGCTGTTCCAGAACGAATATTTCCTGGAATCTTTAGAGCCACAACAGGAGCTTAAACAAGAAAAAATTCCCGAAACTAGTGGCGACGAAGAAAGGAGCAAAATTTCAGCCTTATCTCGTCTTGAAGCCAGACTCAAGGAGAAGTTTCCTTGGGGCACTCAACAAGATTTCGAAGATCTGACAAGGCGACTGGAACCCAACCTAACAAAATCTGAGGCAGAGAACCTCTTCCAGAGACTGGTCGACGAGGGATCCATCGCTGTGGATCCAGAGGGATGGTGGAGATGGACCAAGTGAAGCCAAGGAAACTTGGAGACTCCTATCGGCTCCGTTGCAAGCATGTAGGAAAGATCGTTTGGATCAGCAACAACGAAGAAGCCTTTGCCGTCAAGGCTCGTCAACGAGCAGGGTCCTGCTGCAACAGAAAAACCCAAGACGGAACATGGCACCCAACAGTGTTTCTAATTAAGACACTGAACAAAAACCCACCGACTTATGCCAACGCTTCACACCTAACCACGCTCGTAAACCGGTTCCTTACAACCTTACAGAACATGAAGTCATGGAACCAGCTGAACAGCCTAAAGGGAGAGACTCACCTGAAGCGCCACCTCTCCAACATCATCGAATACACCTTCTACTTCCACAAGTGCGAGATCACAGAACAAGAAGTTGAGAACCTCATACACCTCCTCGAGAAAGGGTAAGGTAACCTAAAACGTGGGCGCACGCGCAAACGTGGACTACAGATGGTAGCAAAGAATGGTTGAGGACAAGGCTCGCTTCCGCAGCAAAGAGCATACCGGGCAAAGCAACGCTAGGAATCGGAAGATGGGGCCGCGTGGTCTGCTACCCCAGCCTCCCGAATGCCCTGAATGCACGTCGCCAAAAGTCTGGAAGGATGGATTACGCTGCACAAAGCATGGCGACATACAACGTTATCTATGTAGAAGTTGTGGCTATCGCTTCTCTGAAAGCAAGAACGCTGTCGCCAAACCATTTTATACACCCTCAAGCAAAGGTTCTACATGCCAAGTAGGCGCGTCGCCTACACTCTGGCGAGTGAAAAACTTGGCCAAAGTGGAACCGCTCAAAGAAAGGCTTGCGGGAGCCACACAACCAACCAAAGCAGACATCAAAGGCAAACTAGTAGAATACCTCTGGTATCTCAAAAAACAAGGCTACGCCGAATCCACCAGCAAAACATACTACAGCATACTCAAACACCTCGTAAAACAACACGTCAACATAAGCGATCCCGAAAGCGTGAAGAAGTATATAGCCATCAAGGAAACATGGGGCAAAGGAAGAAAGCAAAACGTCGTCAAAGCCTATTCACTATTCCTCAAAACACAAGGCACCACATGGGAAAAACCGAGATACAAATGCCCCCAAAAGCTTCCCTTCATACCCACAGAAAAGGAGATAGATTCGCTAATCGCAAGCTGCAACAAACAAGTCGCTACCTTCCTCCGAATGCTCAAAGAAACCGGTGCAAGAAGAGGCGAAATCTACAACCTCCAATGGACCGACATCGACCTCGTAACGAACACGGTAAGAATAACACCTGAAAAAGGCAGCAACCCAAGAATCTTCAAGATCTCACACAAACTCGTCAAAATGCTCAACAACCTGCCAAGAAAAAGCGAGAGAATATGGACATACCACACCATGCACAATCTTGACCGCAGCTTCAGAAAACAACGAAAAAGAACAGCCCACAAACTAGGCAACCAAAGACTCCAAAGGATAACCTTCCACACCCTACGCCATTGGAAAGCAACCATAGAATACGCCAAAACAAAAGACATCCTCTACGTCCAACAACTACTCGGCCACAAGAACCTGAAAACGACATTACGATACACGCAGCTTATCCAGTATCCCCACAACGAGAAATACATCTGCAAAGTCGCCACAACAGTGAACGAAGCCAAAGAACTGGTGGAAGCCGGATTCGAGTACGTCACTCACATGAACAACTGCAAACTCTTTCGAAAACGGAAACTCACATTCCTGGGAACGTCAGGAGTGTAGTGGTCCGTCCTGAGGGCCCGTAGTCTAGGCTGGATTAGGACGCTGGCCTGCGGAGCCGGAGATCCGGGGTTCAAATCCCCGCGTGCCCGCCAACACTTGGGCGCAGCACGGGAGTCGCTCTAAAGGAAGACTCTCCTGGAAAGAATACAGAGAGAGGCTCCAGCTCACATTCGTTCTGGGGCCACTATGCCCAGAAGGTTTAGGCAGTTTCTTAACACTATCTTTGTGGCGTCTACTAGAGCAAGCCTAGAATCGCTCAATTCTGGGGGTTTGGCCTTTATCACTGGAAGCGCCGTGTAGAAGGCGTTAAACTTGTCGGCGAGGGCGTTGGCGAAGTCTGCTATGGTGTTGGGTCTCAGATTCTCTGCCGCGTCGAGGAAGACCTCGG